>JANXNO010000305.1 GCA_025354075.1 Burkholderiales bacterium
GCCTTCGTTGTGTACAGTAAATGTCTGCACGCCCAATTGCTCCCCCGCGCCCAGACGCCACTGCGCGCGGCCACTTAGAAAGACACTGTCACGGCGCTCCGCCGACTGCGAAAGGCCCGCTTGTTCAAGGACCGGAACGCCACTGACAAGGTCGGTGTACGTGGTGTCGCTGCGTGTATCGTTGAGTTGGTCGGTATGGTTGACGGACGCGGTCAGGTTGTAGGTGCCGGTCTCGCTCAACACGTCGTTTCTTGACAGCGAAACATTTCCCGAGACTTTTCCCCGCTCGATTTGCGGGCCGAGCTTTACATCGTTGTTGCTTTGCCGCAGCGGTTCACGAAGCACGATGTTGATGGTGCCTGCAATAGCACGTGCGCCGGTTTCAGCCGTCGGTGCGCGCAAAATTTCGATACGCTCGACCTGATCGGGCGAAATTTCTTCGATATTAAAGCCGGGCGTAAGGCGCTGTCCGTCGATCAAAATCTGCGTAAAACCACCGCCCATACCGCGCATCCGCGGTGCGCCGGGGCGCCCGGGGCGACCACCGGTGGTGACGCCGGGCAGCCGTCGCATCACATCCCCAAGATTACTGTCGCCGTATTGTTCAATGTCCTCGCGGCTAATGATGATTTTGCCTGCGGTTGAATTACGGCGCTCATCGATGGCAGTATTCTTTCCGGTAATCTCGACTTGCTCTACTTTTTGGGGCGGCGCAGCGGGCTTAACAACCATCGGTGCCGCCAGCGGTTTGGTATCAGGCGCTGGTTGCCCGTCTTGGGCGAGCGCTGACTGCATCGCCGACGTGCACGTAGCTAGAGCTAGAAAAACCGCGCTGTCACGTAAAACAAAAACACACCCGGCTTTTTTGATCATAAATACCTAACCCAATATACGTCGCTGCGTTCGACCGTGAGGAAGCATCGCTACCGTGCGCTCGGTGCCTCGTGCGCTGCCCGCCCTGCTCAGAGTGCACGCAAGATCTATTGACGCTGCGGGACTAATCTGGCGCGCCCAGCACCAGCGTCACCGTGATGGGCGAGGTGGTGAAGTCGTAGGCGCGTTGAATGATTTTGAAGAATACCGGCGGCTCATCCATGGTGATGCGCAGCATGTCACCGACCTGTGGCATGGACATGCCGGGCTCTGCGTTGGTCGAGAACGTAAATTCCGTAGTGCGAATAAGCCGCTGCGCCGTTGGCGTGAGCGTGATTTTCAATTCCATAATTTCCTGCGCTGTTAATGCGGTGCGCTATGCGCACGCAGCCGTTGCAATCTTGAATGTGGATACGCGCGGCGCTTCCTATGCGCCGCTCTTGATCCAGGCGGTGGTGTCATCCAGCGCTTTGGTAAAGCGACGCAGCAACTCGGCGATTTGCGGCTCCGTAATAATCAGTGGCGGGCTGAAAGCGATGATGTCGCCTCCCATTGCGCGCAGGATCAAACCGTGCTCCTGCGCGCGACGTACGAGGTACGCACCGACCGAACGTTTCGGGTCGAACGGCTTGCGCGCTTGTTTATCTTCCGCCAGCTCCACCGCGCCAATCAACCCCACGCCGCGCACGTCACCCACCAACGGATGGTCGGCAAATTTTTGTAATCCCGCCTGAAAGGCGGGCGACACGTCACGAACGTGGCCGACGATGTCACGTTCTTCGTAAATTTTCAACGTTTCCAGCGCTATGGCGCAGCCAAGCGGGTGTCCAGAATACGTGTAGCCGTGACCGAATACGCCAACCGTCGCACTGGCATCCGCGCAGGCCTGATAAATCTTGCCGCTCACGTACAGTGCCGAGAAGGGCACGTAGGCAGACGTGATCATTTTGGCGGTCGTGAGCATGTCCGGTTCCAGCGAATACGTCTGCGAGCCAAACATGTTTCCGGTTCGACCGAAGCCCGTGATCACTTCATCAGCGATGAACAAAATCTCGTACTTTTTCAGAAGGGGTTGAATCTTTTCGAAGTACGTGGGCGGCGGCACGATCACCCCACCCGCGCCTTGCACAGGCTCGACGATGAAGCCGCCAATCGTGTCTGGTCCTTCGCTCAAAATCAGCGCTTCCAGTTCTGCCGCCAAACGCGTCGCAAACTGGTCTGGCGATTCGCCGTCCTTCGCAAATTGATACGGATGCGGACAGCTGGTGCGCAGCACGCCGTCAATCGGCAAATCGAAGTGCTGGTGCATGGTTGGAATGCCTGACAGCGATGCCGACGCGACGGTCACACCGTGATAGCCCTTACCGCGCGCGATGATCTTTTTCTTCGCCGGTTTGCCGATGGCGTTATGGTAGTAGTGCACCAGCTTGAAGGCGGTGTCGTTCGCCTCGGAGCCCGAATTGGCGAAGATCACACGTCCGTCGCGCAGCGCTTGCGTCGGTGCCATTGAGATCAATTTTTCGCTCACTTCAGCGACCACGTTGTGCGCCTTGCCAGAGAACGAGTGGTAGTACGGCAGCACGTCCATTTGCCGCTTTGCTGCCTCGCCAAGTCGCTTCTCGCTGAAGCCAAGGGAGGCGCACCACAGTCCGGCCATGCCTTCGATATAGCGCTTGCCGGTGTCATCAATCACTTCAATACCATCGCCTGCAACAATCATCAGCGGCGCGTCTTTTTCAATCGCGCGCAGATTGGTGTACGGATGGAAATGGTTGGCGACGTCTTTCTGTGCGAGAACAGAGGGAGAAACGGGTGCGTTCATAGCGGAAAAATTGGTAGGTTTAGCTCATGACTTTACAACAGTTCCAGCAACGCATATTCGCAAAAATCGAAACGCGCCGCATCGCGCCCACAAAGCCGTAAATCCGCCCGCAACGGTTTCGTTTCGCAAAGCCTTCATCGGCAACGCTGCGGCCACGGGGTGCCTCGTCCGCGCGACACAACGGCCGCTACCACCGCAGCCATCAACATCAGCTTTTGAAGAAAAGGCCCGATTCCTTTGGGCCTAATACGGTATCAGCGTGAAGTCGACTTACGCGTTTATGACCACATAGCCCAATTGGAATGGTGTTTACATGAAAAAGC
>JANXNO010000098.1 GCA_025354075.1 Burkholderiales bacterium
TTAAACAAACAGGTCAAAAGGTAAACATGGTCGGCCTTGCGCAGTCGAACGCACGGGTTTCGACGCTTATGCGAAATCTGGAGTCGTCACCGTATCTGCAAAACGCAGAATTGGTGGAGATCAAAGCGGTCACTGACCGGAACCAGCGCGCCAACGAATTTAGTTTGAACATCAGCCTGAAAGGGCTGGATCCAACGGCGACCGGAAAACCGGCATTACCTGGGGCAGCCGTTCCGGCAACAGCTCCGACGTCGCGTGACAAAGTCATGCAGGCGATCACGAAATAGGGCGGAAAGATGACTTGGGACGAAATTAAGCGCCTGAATCCCCGCGATATCGGGATATGGCCGCTCCCCGCGAAAATCGGGGCCATCACACTGCTTTTTCTTGTATTGATGGGCCTGGCCACATACTTTGGCTGGTTGCCGCAATACGACGAATTTGAGGCCAAGGAAAAGCAGGAAGTCGTTCTGCGACAGGAGTACAGCACGAAAAAAGCGCAGGCGATTAACCTTGACCTGTACGTTCAGCAGCTTAAGGAAGTTGAGCAGCAATTCGGTGCACTGCTGCGACAGCTCCCAAGCAAAAGCGAGATGGATGCGCTGCTGTCAGATATCAACCAGGCGGGTCTCGGTCGCGGTTTGCAGTTTGAACTGTTCAAACCAAGCGTGGAGCGATTGCAGGATTTCTATGCGGAATTACCTGTGGACTTGCGAGTGACTGGGAGCTATCACGATATTGGCGCGTTCACCAGCGACGTTTCACAGCTCTCGCGCATCGTGACGCTCAACGATATCGCGATCACCAACAAAGATCCCAAAGACACCGTGTTGACGATGGAGGCGGTTGCGAAAACGTTCCGCTATCTTGACGACGAAGAGGTGTCCAAGCAGCGCAAAGCGAAAGACGCGCTGAAGGCGCCGAAATGATGCCGCGCATTGCCTATTTTGCGGCGCTAACCGCGAGCACGTTAGTGCTGTCGGGATGTGGTGTCGGTGGCGATGACGATCTTCGCGCATGGATGGCTGAACAAGGCGCGGCATCGCGCGGCAAAATCGATCCGATTCCACCGATTCGGCCCTACGAGGCGTTTACCTATAACGCATTTGACCAGGCCGAGCCGTTCAAGCCGCGCAAGATTGAAACGGGCAAAGGGTCACGTGGCCCCGATCTGACCCGGCGCAAAGAAGCGCTCGAAACCTACCCGCTGGAGACCCTCAAGATGGTCGGAACTCTGCAGCGAGGCAAGGCGACCATTGGGTTGGTGAGATCAACGGACAACAAAGTATTCCAGGTTCGGCAAGGTAACTATGTCGGTCAGAATTTCGGCGTGATCACTTCGGTAATCGAGGGCGAAATCACGCTTAAAGAACTATTTCAGGATGGCGCGGGCGATTGGGCCGAACGTCAGAGCAAGATCATGCTGCAGGAGCGGGAGCAAAAGAAATGAACGTCACTCAAAAACTACGCGCGTTTGGCGATCGCGGTCGAACGTCAATAGTGTCGGCGTTACTCGCTTCACTTTCTGCTTTCGCACTCATCTCAACGGCATCAGCGCAGAACGTGATCGAAGACGTCGCCATTGCTAAGGGTGCGGCTGGGCGCACTACGCTCACGTTCTCATTGAAAGAGCCGCTGGCCGGAGTGCCGTCGGTGTTTGCTATCGCGACACCGCCGCGCTTGGTACTCGATTTTGCAAACACCACAAGTCTCGGCAAAGCGACGAACGAGGTGACGGATTCTGTGCTGCGTAGCTACAACGTTGTGCAAGCGCAGGGCCGAACCCGCGTCGTGCTGAATCTCAGCAAGACGCAAGCCTATGACGTTAAATCAGATAATAAAAAACTGGTCGTTGCCTTGTTTGACGCACCTGGAACTGCTGTGACCGACTCCGCGCCGGAAACGGGACGTTTCTCAGCGGCAGCCAAGACGGACGGCGCGACTTTTGGATTGCGTGACGTCGATTTCAGGCGCGGACAAGCCGGTGAGGGACGCATTATTGTTGACCTGTCTGACGCAAACTCGGGCGTGGACATCAAAGCGCAGGGCAAAGTCCTGGTCGTGGATTTCCTGCGTACTCAGGTGCCGCGTAATCTGGAGCGCAAGCTCGATGTGTCCGATTTTGGGACGCCAGTACAGTTGATCGATACCTTCGCTCAAGGCAGCAATACACGTATGGTGATCGAGCCCAAGGGTTTGTGGGAGCACTCCGCGTATCAGACCGACAACCGGCTGATCATTGAAATCAAGCCGATCATTGAAGACCCGAACAAGCTCACGCAAGGTTCCCGGCCTGGCTACAAGGGAGAGAAGCTGTCGCTGAACTTCCAGGATATCGCTGTTCGATCTGTTTTGCAGGTTATTGGCGATTTCACAGGTCTCAACATTATTGTTTCTGACACCGTGACGGGGAACGTGACGTTGCGGCTGAAGGACGTTCCTTGGGATCAGGCGCTGGATCTGGTGATGCAGGCGCGCTCACTCGATATGCGCAAAAACGGCAACGTTGTCTGGATTGCACCTAAAGAAGAGTTGGCGTTGAAGGAGAAACAGGAGCTGGAAGCGAAAGCACAGGTGGCTGATATTGAGCCGCTACGCACAGAGATGTTTCAGCTGAATTATCAGAAAGCTGAAGAGCTTCGAAAAATACTTGTTCCAACGGCATCTGGCACCGGGGCGGGCGCGACCACGACTGGCGTGCTGTCCAAGCGGGGTAGCGTGAGCGTCGATGCACGCACCAACGTTTTGATCGTCCAGGACACGCCATCGAAGCTGGATCAGGTACGTGCGCTGATAAATCGTATTGATATTTCAGTGAAACAGGTCATGATAGAAGCTCGGGTGGTAATTGCGGATGACAATTTCAGCCGACAATTGGGCGCACGTTTTGGTATTGGAGCGGGCATTACAAGTAACGGGCGGAACATCGGGATCACAGGCACTCCCAGCGGAGATCCGAACCAGGCCAACGTACCAGGAACCGGCATCGTGACTGGGTTCTCCCCGTCTAGCTATTACTGGCAAGTCAAGCCAGACACAACGACTGGCGGCTTAACCGGTTCCTACATTAACTCAGTCCCCTATAACGTGAACCTGCCAGTTAGCAATCCCGCTGGAACGCTCGCGATGACATTTCTCAATCTGGGTAACGGTAATCTCGTCAACCTTGAGCTGTCCGCAGCGGAGGCGGCTAACCGAGGCAAAGTGATTTCCAGCCCGCGTGTAGTCACCGCAGACAACACTAAGGCGTCAATCTCGCAAGGGCAGGAATTCAAGCTTAGGGTATCCGGTGGTGTTGGCGGGCAATCGTCCGTTGAGACCATCCGTGCCGTATTGAGCCTGGACGTCACGCCTCAGGTGACGCCGGATGGGCGCGTCGTGCTCGACGTGTATGTCACAAAGGATTCGATTGCCGGCTTCCAGGATGGCAGCCCTATCGTTAACACGCGTCGTGTTTCAACGAAAGTGATCGTTAACAACGGAGATACAGCCGTACTTGGCGGCATTTACGAAGAAACCGTTACTGATTCAACCGATAAAGTGCCCTTGCTTGGAGATGCGCCTGTCATAGGAAATTTGTTCAAGCGAACCAATCGCGGAACTGTAAAACAAGAATTGTTGATTTTCCTGACGCCGCGTATTCTTTCGGACGCGGCAGGTACTGTGAAATAAATCTCATCGCGCTCGGATAGACGTTTCGGCTTCACAACACACGCTGACGCAAACATGTCGGCATGTGCTTCACGGCGCGTACCGTCATGCAAAACCGCAATGTATTTCTAATTGGTCTGATGGGGTCTGGCAAGACCACCATTGGCCAATTGTTGGCCAAGCGTTTGCAATTACCGTTTATCGACTCCGACCACGAACTCGAACAGCGCACGGGCGTGAGCGTGGCAACCATTTTTGAGATTGAAGGCGAAGTTGCATTCCGCCACCGTGAGGCGGCAATTATTGACGAACTGAGTCGTCGCGAACAATTCGTTCTCGGCACCGGAGGCGGCGCGATCCTTGCCCCGCAGACGCGCGCTAATTTGCGCCAACGGGGCATGGTGATATACCTGCATTCCACAGCCGAAACCTCTTACGAGCGAATTCGGCGGAATCGGGATCGCCCACTGCTTATGGTCACAGACCCGTTGGCGCGCCTGAAGCAGTTATACGAGTTTCGGCATCCGCTGTATTCCGAAACCGCTCACTGCGTAGTCGAGTCCTATCGTGATCGACCAACGGCGGTTGTGAATGAAATCGTTGCCACTCTTGACGGCGACCGTATTGCATGTGCCACACCTCGCGACAGGTGAGGAAACATCCTCACCAACGAACTGTAATCAATCGCTGCTTTACGGTACGCCCAGAATTGGCCACAGTTGTCGCTGTACAAGTGTGACTGGACAATTAATGGTCGGACTGAAGGGACGGCGCCGGAGAGGATCGTGTGTGTATCGCACAGAGTGCAGAGAGGCGCTTGCAGCCGCGTGTAAACAGAGTGAGGTATCAGCTTGCACTCGTGGGGCTCACGCCTAGCTTCAATACAAATCAGTTGCACAAATAATCGCGTGTGCGTTCGCAACGAAGTGAACATAACGCTCAGGCAAACGCAGCGGTTGCTGTCGGTCGAACAGCAACAATCGCCCCCTCCAAGGGGCGAGCGTAGATGGAGCAGGCGCCACGTCACCGAGGCCTAGCCAATGGTCGAAGACCAAACGCCTGACTGTGCCTGATTAGGAAGTCCATCACAAAACGGCTACGTTGAGATTTTCAAAGGCACTTTCGGCGACGAGTGCTCGAACGAACACTGACGCACGCGCCTTGCAGATGCAACGGTTGAATTCGCACTTAGGCTGCGCGACCACAACGAAGTACTCCCTATAGCACCCTCTACAGCCTAGGAGCGCAACGCAACGCCACGTTAGGCCCGAGACTATAAGTTGTGGTCTCACCAAGATTCTTGAAGGAATCATTGTTATGCGTATGGGGGTAGGCCAGTGCGGGTCGATGCTCACCAAGTCGCCGAAGTAGCCCGAACTCGCGCTGTCGATGTGTTGTAAGTTGACGCACTGAGTGCGCTAACTCGGCTCGTAAACGTGGCGCGAAGATTGCCTAGCCCGCGGTCGTTTCATAACTGATCTCGACTATGCGTTGCCGTCGATTTGAGTTCTGGGCGGCTACGAATTGCCGCTCCGGACGCCAACACTCATCGCGATTATCGGTCTGAATCTCTGGTGCTGAATCAGCTTGCAAAGTCACGCGCTCCGTCAGAATGACGGAGCGCTTTTGACCCATCGCTGAGCGCTTTGCTCGCGAAGTCTAGTTGCAGGAAATAGTCGCGGTGCTTAGCTTATTTGCACTGTCGATTGCAACCACGGTAATTATTTCTCCGCCAACAAATCCCGTCCCGGTCGTTACTGTGACGCCAGTTGTGAACGAAGACAGTGTTGCAACAGATGGCGGCACAGACAGTGACCATGTAAGCGGGCCCACTCCTGTCGCGGCACTGAAATTGACAGTCCGGTTTGCGCAAGTACCAGGATTGGCAGGAATCGCCGGCGGGCCGACCACTGCAGCCGATTTGCCGACGGCATTCAGGGTAACAGCAGAAGGCGCAATGGTGGTTGCCACGCGTGCTGCGGAACCGGGCTTCACAGAATAGGTCGCGGTCGTAGCAAGACCGGACGAGTCAGTGATGACAAAAGTTGCGTCATAGCCAACACAGTTTTGCGAGTAAACGTGACTTGCCGTGAATCGACCGCCGCTTTGTGCAACGGTGACGGAGACGCTTGAACTAACGCCACCCGACGACAGCGTAAAACTGTTTGGCAGATTATTTGTAATTGTGTACGGTGCTCTTCCCCCGTAAATTATGTAGTCGCCGCTACCGCCGGGACATTCGTTAGCGAAATAACCGGTGGCGATCCATTCCTTCGGAACAACACTCAAAACGGCCGTGCCGTTAGTGGCCTGAACAATCGTGAATGAACTGTCAACCCGGTTCCCGCTGGTAACGTCAGTGGCGCGAATCAACGCGGCCTGCGAAGGCGCGCCAGCATCCATGCGAATCACGGCGTCAGCCTTGCCGTTTTGATCGGTCAGTATGGTGACCGATTTAGCCAGTACCACGCCTGCTTGATCAATGACAAAGTTGTAGGCGCCCTGTACTACATCAAATCTAACCTGTCGGTTAGCAAGAACCGATGTCGCATTGCTGCGCAGAGTGACCGACGCCACGCCTGATTCGCTGCTGCAAATCGCGGCCCGATTAACAATGCTTGCGGATGCGCCGGCGCACGTCGTGTTGGTAGTGGGCGTGACGGTTAATGCACCGATGAGCGGCGATGGCTTAACCGTGACAGCAACGGTTGTTGACTGACCGACCGAATCTCGCACGGTCAGGGTCACTACCTGATCCGCATTCACTGCACTAGCTGTAAGAGTGATCGCCGCGCCGCCAACAACTTGAGTCACAGGCAGAACCACTGAATCTGAGGTGAAAACCTGAAACGGGCCGACTCCGCTGCTGATGGTCACCACCGATGGAGTGCCCGAATAAACGTTGAGTACGCCCGGATTTACGACCAGGGGGGGAGTAACGGCCGCAGGCGTGGTCGCGAAAGGATCTGTGGCCCCGCTACCGCCGCAACCTGCGATAAGCGCAGTTACGGCACAAAGCGCCGCCGCTGCCATCGATTTAATCAAGGACTTAGTTGAAACCACGTTGGGGGCCTTTCTAGCTCAGAAATCAACAAGCGCACGGCATACTAAACCGGCGCGCAATCAATACGTTATACGCGATTTCTAGATTTAACCGCAAGACAATGGCATAGCGCAAGTGGCACGCTTCTCGAGACACCACGCACGGGCAGCAAAACAACATTCATCGCATTGCAGCAAACCGGAAAATTCGATAAACTATGTGGCCCGTGAATAAAACTATACCGTTTCTGCATCGACCGCCTGCTCGACCGTCGAAATGCAAGACTGAAGTGATCTAACTGTGGATACAGAAATGCACATGCCCCATAAGCCTGCCGCGCAGGGTCTTTATGACCCCAAACACGAACACGATGCCTGTGGCATGGGCTTCGTAGCCCACATTAAGGGACGTAAGAGTCACGACATCGTTGAGAAAGGCCTCAAAGTGCTTGAGAACCTGACGCATCGCGGTGCCGTGGGCGCGGACAAGTTGCAGGGCGACGGCGCAGGCATTCTGATTCAGGTGCCTGATACCTTTTTTCGGCGCGAGTGCGGAAAACTGAAAATTACTCTGCCTGCGGTGGGTCAATACGGCGTCGGTATGGTCTTTCTGCCGCAGGAACCCGCATCACGCATGGCTTGTGAGCAGGAAATCGAGCGCGCGATCGCGGCCGAAGGCCAAGTGCTGCTCGGCTGGCGCAACGTGCCGGTAGACGATTCCGGATTCAGTGACGGCGTCAAAGCCATAGAACCGATCATTCGCCAAATCTTCATCGGTCGCGGCTCCAAGAACATGGATCAGGACGCGCTCGAGAGGAAGCTGTACATCATCCGCAAAAGCTCCGGTCACGCGATTCAGGCGCTGAAACTGCGGCACGGCAAAGAGTTTTACGTGCCGTCGATGTCGACGCGCACCATTGTTTACAAGGGCATGTTGCTCGCCGATCAGGTCGGCGCTTTCTATCTCGATCTGAAAGACCCGATGCTGGTCACGGCGCTGGCAATGGTGCATCAGCGGTTTTCGACCAACACCTTCCCGACGTGGGATTTGGCGCATCCGTTCCGCATGGTCTGTCACAACGGCGAGATCAACACGTTGCGCGGCAATTGCAACTGGATTCGTGCTCGCGAAGGCGCGATCGCATCGAGCGTACTGGGCGAGGATTTGCCCAAGCTGTGGCCGCTGATTTATGACGGCCAGTCCGATACCGCCTCGTTCGACAATTGCCTTGAACTACTCACGATGAGCGGTTATTCGCTGGCGCACGCCGCCATGCTGATGATTCCGGAGGCATGGTCGGGCAACGCGTTGATGGACGAAGATCGTCGCGCGTTTTACGAATATCACGCGGCGTTAATGGAGCCCTGGGACGGCCCAGCCGCCATGGCGTTCACCGATGGCCGCCAGATCGGCGCGACACTGGATCGCAATGGCCTACGTCCAGCACGTTATGTCGTCACTGACGACGACATGATCGTGATGGCATCCGAGGTCGGCGTGCTCGATATTCCCGAAGAAAAAATCGTCAAAAAATGGCGCTTGCAGCCGGGTAAAATGCTGCTGCTGGATCTTGAACAGGGCCGCATTGTTGATGATGAAGAATTGAAGCGTGAGCTGGCAACCGCCAAGCCGTATCGCGACTGGATCGAGACCTCGCGCGTGTCGCTCGAAGATTTGCCGGAGCCCGCTCCGGCCGAAAAGTCACCCGTTTCGTTGCTTGATCGCCAACAGGCGTTTGGTTACACGCAGGAAGACGTCAGAGTCATTCTCGCGCCAATGGTCGCTAATGGCGAAGAAGCCACTGGCTCCATGGGCAACGACGCAGCGCTCGCCGTGTTGTCGAACAAGGCCAAGCCTTTCTACAACTATTTCCGGCAGCTATTCGCGCAGGTTACCAACCCGCCGATTGATCCGATTCGCGAAGAGCTGGTCATGTCGCTGGTGACCTTCATCGGGCCGCGTCCGAATTTGCTCGGGCACGACACGAAGGAGCCGCAAGCCCGTCTGGAAGCGCAACACCCAATTCTTACCAGCGAAAACATGGAGCGCATCCGCCACATCGAATTGTTTTCGAGCGGCGCGTTCAAGGCGAAAGAACTGGACATTACCTACCCCGCAGCTTGGGGCAAGGAAGGCATTGAAGCCGCCGTCGCAAGCTTATGTGCAGCAGCGGTGGACAACATCAAGCTGGGTCTCAATGTGCTGATCCTCAGTGATCGCGCCGTTGCGGCTGATCGCGTGCCGATCCCCGCGCTACTCGCAACGTCTGCGGTGCATCAGCATCTCGTGAAGACGGGTATGCGCACCTCCGCCGGTCTGGTGGTTGAAACGGGCTCGGCGCGCGAAGTGCATCATTTCGCGTTGCTCGGTGGCTATGGTGCGGAGGCGATTCACCCGTACCTCGCACTGGAAACGCTCACACAAATCTCCGACATCGTGCCGCAAATTTCCAAGTACGAAAGCGAAAAGCGCTTCGTCAAGGCGATTTGCAAAGGTTTGAATAAAGTCATGTCCAAGATGGGCATTTCGACTTATCAGAGCTACTGCGGCGCGCAGATTTTCGAGGCGGTTGGCCTCAATTCTGCATTCCTCGACCAATACTTTACCGGCACCAGCAGCAGTGTCGAAGGCATTGGTATTTTCGAGGTCGCTGAAGAGAAAATGCGTCTGCATAATCTCGCGTTCGGCAACGATCCGGTGCTCGCAGAGTTCCTCGATGCAGGCGGCGAATATGCTGTGCGTACGCGCGGTGAAGAGCACATGTGGACGCCTGAGGTCATCACCAAGTTGCAGCACGCCACGCGCGCCAACAACGCGAGCACCTATAAAGAATATGCGGCGCTGGTCAACCATCAGACCGGGAAATTAAAGACCTTGCGCGGTCTGTTCGACTTCAAATTTGATCAGCGCACACCGGTGCCGATTGAAGAGGTCGAACCAGCTAAAGAAATTGTCAAACGGTTCGCAACGGGCGCAATGTCGCTCGGCTCGATTTCAACCGAAGCACACGCCACACTCGCCATCGCGATGAACCGTATCGGCGGCAAATCGAACACGGGTGAAGGCGGAGAAGACGCCAAGCGCTACATCCCGCTGGCCAAGGGCGAGACGTTGCAATCACGGCTCGGTGCGCATCGCGTCGGTGACACTGTATCCGCCAAAGAAGGCGATTCCCTGCGCTCGAAAATCAAACAGGTGGCGTCAGGCCGTTTCGGCGTGACTGCGGAATATCTCGCGAGTGCAGATCAAATCCAGATAAAGATGGCGCAGGGTGCGAAGCCCGGTGAGGGCGGTCAATTGCCCGGCCATAAGGTCAGCGAATATATTGCTCAACTGCGTTTCTCGGTGCCTGGCGTTGGACTGATTTCACCTCCGCCGCATCACGATATTTACTCAATTGAAGACCTCGCGCAGCTCATTCACGATCTGAAAAACTCGAATCCGAAAGCGAGTATCAGCGTGAAGCTGGTGAGCGAAATCGGCATCGGCACCGTTGCTGCGGGCGTGACCAAATGCAAGGCTGACCACGTGGTGGTAGCGGGCCATGACGGCGGCACCGGCGCGTCGCCTATCTCATCGATCAAGCACTGTGGTACGCCCTGGGAACTGGGTCTTGCCGAGACGCAGCAAACACTGGTACTGAACCGGCTACGTGGTCGTATCCGTGTGCAGGCCGACGGCCAGATGAAGACGGGGCGCGACGTGGTAATCGGCGCGCTGCTGGGCGCGGATGAGTTCGGTTTCGCCACTGCACCGCTCGTCGTCGAGGGCTGCATCATGATGCGCAAGTGTCATCTCAATACCTGCCCGGTCGGTGTAGCAACTCAGGACGCCGAGCTGCGCAAAAAATTCAACGGACAGCCCGAACACGTGGTGAACTATTTCTTCTTCGTTGCCGAAGAAGCGCGCGAACTGATGGCCAAGCTTGGCGTGCGTACGTTCGACGAGCTGATCGGTCACAGTGACTGGCTCGACATGCAGGCGGGCATTGATCACTGGAAGGCGAAGGGGCTCGATTTCTCGAAGGTCTTCTACCTGCCGAAGATGCCCGCCGATGTGGCGCGCTATCACGTTGAAGAACAGGATCACGGGCTTGAGAGCGCGCTGGATCACGCGATCATTGCTGCGGCAAAGCCTGCGCTGGAGTCCGGCAAGAAAACCGAAGCCGAATTCACCATCGGCAACCACAACCGCTCGGTCGGCGCGATTCTGTCGCACGCGGTTGTGTCAAAGTATCAGCATGCTGGGTTGCCGGACGACACGTTCCACGCGCGCTTCAAGGGCATTGCGGGGCAAAGTTTCGGTGCATTTCTCGCACGTGGTGTGACGTTTGAAATTGAAGGTGCCACCAACGACTACACCGGTAAAGGCTTGTCCGGTGGACGCATCATCGTCTACCCGGACGCGAAGTGTCCGGCGAAGGCTGAAGACAATATTGTCATCGGCAACACCGTGATGTACGGCGCGACCGAAGGCGAAGCTTTCTTCCGTGGCGTTGCGGGCGAGCGCTTCGCAGTGCGTAACTCAGGCGCAATGGCCGTTGTTGAAGGCACCGGTGACCACGGCTGCGAATACATGACAGGCGGTACGGTGGTTGTGCTCGGCGCGACGGGTCGCAACTTCGCGGCGGGCATGTCGGGTGGATTGACGTACGTCTACGATCCGAAAGAGCAGTTCGCGAAGCATTGCAACCTGTCGATGGTGAGCTTGGAGCCCGTGGCGTCCGAGCTTGAACAAACCGGCACCGAGCAGGAACTGATTGCGCAGGGCAAGGGCCGCAAACGCCATCGCGGCATGAGCGACGAGTCGATCATCAAGTCGCTGGTCGAAAAGCACCTGCGCTACACCGGTTCAACGGTGGCGCTGGCGATCATGGATGACTGGGCGACGCATCGCAAGCATTTCGTAAAAGTGTTCCCGCATGAATACAAGCGGGCACTGGCCGAGATGTATGCCGGGTCGATTAAGGCTAAATCGGCGGCGAAAGAAACGGTCGCGAAATAGTCGTCCACGTATTCCTACCCCTCCCCTTGGGGCGGAGGGTGCCGACAGGCGGGCGACGGTTTTGGCCTTCGGAGCCGTCGACCGAGCGCTAACACCCTCTCCCTAACCCGCCCCCCCAAGGGGAGGGAATTACCACTACACACTGAGCAGCATCATGGGAAAAATCACCGGATTCATGGAGTTTCAACGCTTGTCGGAGGCCGCTGAGGCACCGAAGTCGCGGCTTCATCACTATCGCGAATTTGTTGTCACGCTGAAGGACGATGAGGCCAAGCAGCAGGGCGCGCGCTGCATGGATTGCGGCATTCCGTTCTGCCAGACTGGCTGCCCGGTCAACAACATCATTCCCGACTGGAACGATCTCGTCTATCGCGGCAACTGGAAGCAGGCGCTAGACACGCTGCACAGCACCAACAACTTCCCCGAGTTCACGGGCCGTGTGTGTCCCGCGCCGTGCGAAGCGGCGTGTACGTTGAACATCAACAACGACGCGGTGGGCATCAAGTCGATTGAACATTTCATCATTGACAAGGGCTGGGAAGAGGGCTGGGTCACGCCGCACGTTGCCGCCACGAAAACGGGCAAGACGGTTGCGGTTGTTGGCTCCGGCCCCGCAGGCATGGCCGCAGCGCAGCAGCTCGCACGTGCGGGTCATGCGGTAACAGTGTTTGAAAAATCAGATCGCATCGGCGGCCTGGTGCGTTACGGCATTCCCGATTTCAAAATGGAAAAGTCGCACATCGATCGTCGCGTCGTGCAGCTGGAGGCCGAAGGCGTGACTTTCAAAACATCCGTCATGGTCGGCGACGGAACCCTGAGCGCAGGCGTTGGTAGTGATGCGAAATCGCACATCACGCCCGCAGAATTACAGACGAAATTTGACGCGGTCGTGCTGGCTGGTGGAGCGGAACATCCGCGAGACTTACCCGTGCCGGGGCGCGAGCTTAAGGGCGTTTACTACGCGATGGAATTTCTGCCGTTGCAAAACAAACGCGTGTCGGGCGATGACGTTGAAGTCATCTCGGCGAAGGGCAAACACGTCGTCGTCATTGGCGGTGGTGATACCGGCTCGGACTGCGTTGGCACGTCAAACCGTCACGGCGCGGCGAGCGTCACCCAATTCGAACTGATGCCGCAACCGCCAGACAAGGAAAACAAGCCTATGGTGTGGCCGAACTGGCCGCTCAAGCTACGCACCTCGTCGTCACACGAAGAAGGCGTCGCGCGCGATTGGTCGGTTACCACGCAATCTCTGGTGGGCAAGGACGGCCAGGTCACCGGCCTCAAGGCTGCGCGCGTCGAATGGAAAGACGGCAAGATGCAGGAAGTGGCGGGCAGCGAATGGGAAATGAAGGCGGATCTGGTGCTGCTGGCGATGGGTTTTGTGCATCCAGCTGCGCCGGTGTTGCAGGCGTTTGGTGTCGAGCGTGATGGTCGCGGCAATGCTAAAGCGCACACCGACGAAGGTCATGCGCAGGGCGCAGCGGCCGCCTACCAAACCAATGTGCCGAAAGTGTTTGCCGCAGGCGACATGCGTCGTGGTCAGTCGCTCGTGGTATGGGCTATTCGAGAGGGTAGGCAGTGTGCGCGGGCGGTGGATGCGTTTTTGATGGGTTCGTCGACGTTGCCTCGCTAGGCCAATTTGGTCTTTGCAAAGGTCATGCAGCTTTCTTGTCTGATGCCCATTTCAATTGGGCTTGGATCAAGATTAGTGCGTAAGTCGATATAGCAATATTATTTACGTTAAGCCCTGATCGAACGGGCTTGGTAGGTAAAAGCTGTATCGCCACTGACTCAGGTCTAAACCCGGTGCCGTATTAGCATGTGAGGCATGAAATTTCTCTTATTTTCGACGCTCGCGGTGCGGTGCTGTGCAGCAGCGCTGCTGGCACTGTTGGCTGCAACGCAAAGCGCGGCCACCACGTTGCAAGTGCTCTCAGTCGGCGCGAAATCCTCCGCACAGTTCATGATCGACGGCGTGCGTCGCGATGCCCGAGTAGGCATGTTCACTGACGAAGGCTTGCTGCTCGAAAAGGTCAGCGATGACACCGTAAGCTTCCTCTACAACGGTCTGCCGCAGCGCATGCGTCTGGGCGATGTCGCGGTGCTGGATTCGCAAACGCAGGGGCTGATTAGCCACCAAATACGCGCTGATCAAAAAAACAAATACCTCACGCCAGCTTTGATCAACGGTGGCAATGTGCAGGCGGAAATTGATCGAACGGCTGACGTTATCGTCATTCCTGTCGCTGATGCAGACCGTCTGAATTTGCAATACAAAGACAAAAAATCGCGCGTGTTTCAAGCGCCGAAGCAGACCATTGTCGAGACGAAAGACGGCAAGGAAAGCAAAACCGTCATCGAGCCGAAAGACAAAGACGGCAAGCCGCTCACCTACAAAACCTACGCGCTGCAACTCAATTCGATTCGCATCGGCGCGGTGGACATTTACGGCGTGTCGGCCGTGGTCAGCGAAAAGCCGGGCCTCACCAACACCATCGTTGGCCGTGATTTTTTAAAGCGTGTTGCGCCCTCCTGGAACAACCGCACTCTTACCCTGGTTCGCCGCTAATGAGTTTTAAGAACGATCTTTTCCTCCGCGCTTTTACTGACGAGAAGCTGCCGCGCCCACCGATTTGGCTGATGCGCCAGGCGGGACGCTACCTACCTGAGTATCGCGCCACGCGTGGCAAAGCGGGCGGTTTCATGGACTTGTGTCGTTCGCCATCGTTCTGCGCGGAAGTGTTGTTGCAGCCGTTGGATCGCTACGATCTCGACGCTGCGATTTTGTTTTCTGACATTCTCACCGTGCCCGACGCGATGGGCTTGGGACTGTCGTTTGGCGTCGGAGAAGGTCCGCGTTTTGCGCGACCATTGCGCGATGAGACCGCCGTCAAAGCGCTCGCCGCGCCCGATATGAGCACGCTGCAATACGTGTTCGACGCGGTCGCTGAATGCAAACGAGCGCTCACGACCGACGGCGTGCAGCGCGTGCCGCTCATCGGCTTCTCGGGCAGCCCGTTCACGCTCGCCTGCTACATGATCGAAGGCGGCGGCTCGACTGATGCGTTCCCGCTGACGCGTCGCATGATGCTGCAACGGCCAGAGTTGTTTCAGCATGTACTCGATACGAACGTGACGGCGGTAACGGCCTATCTCTCGGGGCAGGTTGAGGCGGGTGCCAACGCGCTGATGTTGTTTGACACGTGGGGTGGCGTGCTTGCGCCGCGCCTGTATCGCGAACTGTCGCTGGCTCCAATGCAGAAAATTGTGGCCGCTTTGAAGTCGAAATTTCCGCAGATTCCGGTGATGATTTTCAGTCGCGGTGCCGCGCATAGTGTCGCTGCCATCGCTGCATCAGGCGCAGACGGTTTGGGCGTGGACTGGCAGAGCGACCTGGTCGACGCGCGCGCTGCCGCCGGGCCGCACGTCACGTTACAGGGTAATTTCGATCCGTTGCTACTCACCACGGACGAGACGACCATTCGCCGTGAACTGGCGAAATCACAGGAGGGATTCGATTCGCATCACCGCTATGTGGCGAACCTCGGCCACGGCATTACGCCCGACACCGACCCCGCGCTGGTCGAAGTGCTGGTGCAAACGCTGCGCAGTTCCTAGCACACCCAGACAATGCTGATCGTCGCAAATTTGACTTGACAAAGATCAAATTTGTCGCTCCACCGCGCCAGTTATGCACAAAAATGACGAATCCGTGACAGGTGAGTGCATGCCCCCGCTGTAACCCACGTAAAAACGCATAAAGC
This sequence comes from Burkholderiales bacterium, assembly GCA_025354075.1. Taxonomy (GTDB): domain Bacteria; phylum Pseudomonadota; class Gammaproteobacteria; order Burkholderiales; family Casimicrobiaceae; genus Casimicrobium. The sequence goes on from JANXNO010000098.1 coordinate 15,466, forward strand.
ATTGATTTAATTGGATATTTTGGTGCCGCCACAGAATGAGGCACGACTGCAACAACCGCATTCAGGCGCGCTTTGCCGGGTATGACCTGGTATTAGTTCACATAGTTATCCACAGGTGCTGGGGACGGGATTTTGACACTCAGCCAACCTTCGGTGCCAAGCGGAAAAGACGGTAAGCGAGCGCTCACCCGAGTGTCCGTGGAGCTGCCGTTAGCCATCGGACGATCGCTCGACTACGTGTGGCCGAGCGAAATTTCAGCGCTGCCTGCGCTGCACGCGGCTGTGGAAGTCACGGTCGGTACACGGCCTCACGTGGGCATCGTTACCGAAATCCACGAGGAAGATTCGGGCGATTCGCAAAAATTAAAAAACATTCGCCGCCTGATCTGCGCGCCGCTGCCGTTGGCGCTGATTGAGCTCGCGCAATTCGTCGCCGACTATTATCAGGTGCCGCTCGGCATGGCCTGCGGGCTGATTACACCGATGGACGCACCGCCTCCGCCTGAACCTGTGGCTTGGCAAATCACAGCGCTAGGCCAAGATCACGCTCACCAGATTCCCTCCCGCAACCGCGCACAGCGTGGTTTGGTGGATGCGTTGAACGAGGGACTGGCAACCCACGCGCGCCTGGCGTTGTCGCCCGCGCAGCGACGCTTGCTGAATGAGTGGGTTGAGCAGGGCATCGCCGAAGCGGTTTTTGCCGACGCGCTGCAACCTGAGCTGGTATTGCCCGTGTTGCCCACCTTCACGCCAGCACAAACCGCGGCCACCCTGGCAATGCGCTCGCGCGCAAACGAGTTCTCCGTCTCGCTGTTGCACGGCGTCACCGGCAGCGGCAAAACCGAGGTTTATCTCGACCTAGTCGCCGCCACGTTGAACGCGGGCAAGCAGGTGCTGCTGCTGGTGCCGGAGATCAATCTCACGCCGCAATTGATTGATCGCGTATTGAAAGCCTTGCCCGGCGTCACCACCGCCGTGCTGCACTCCAAACTCGCTGCGGGTGAACGCAACCGCGCGTGGCACAGCGTGCATTCGGGCGTCGCGCGGCTCATCATCGGCACGCGCCTCGCTGTGTTTGCGCCCGCCGCCAGTCTTGGCCTGATCGTCATCGACGAAGAGCACGACGGCTCGTACAAACAAAACGAATCGCCGCGCTATCACGCGCGCGATGTCGCGATTGTGCGAGCGAAACAGGCAAACATTCCAGTGATCCTTGCCAGCGCCACGCCGAGCCTGGAGACGTGGCGCAATGTGCGACACGCACGGAGCGAGGTGTATCAACACATCGTGCTCGCCGAGCGCGCCACTGCTTCTGCCGCGTCTGCGTTGCGACTGGTACCGGGACGAGGTAAACGCGTCAAATCTGGCTTGTCGGAAACGCTCGCTGACGGCATTGCCGAGCGCCTAAAGCGCGGCGAACAAAGCCTCGTACTGGTCAATCGTCGCGGCTTCGCTCCGGCGATTTATTGTCCGCACTGCGGCTGGAGCGCGCCCTGCAAGCGCTGCGATGCCAAACTCACGTTGCATCAAACTTCGCGCTCACTGCGTTGCCATCACTGCGGGTTTCAGTCGTCCGTGCCCACGCGCTGCCCGTCCTGCGGTCACCCGGAACTGGTCGGCGCGGGCGTCGGCACGCAAAAGCTTGAGGCCGCATTGCGCGAGTCATTTCCCGAAGCACGCATCGAACGCGCCGACACCGATTCTCTGTCCGGCAAACTTGCTTGGCGCGAGCTGTACGAGCGCATCCTCGCGCGTGAGGTCGACATCGTGGTCGGCACACAAATGATGGCCAAAGGCCACGACTTTCCGGCGCTCACGTTAGTCGGCGTGGTCGACGCTGATCGTGCGTTGTTCTCGACGGATTTTCGTGCGCAGGAAGATTTGTTTGCGCTGCTCACGCAGGTCGCCGGACGCGCGGGACGTCACGCGTTGCCCGGTGAAGTCATGGTGCAAACTGAGTTTCCCGATCATCCGGTATTTCAGGCGTTACTCGCCAACGACTACGCGGGATTCGCTGATCGCACGCTGGCCAGTCGCGAAATGTTCGGCTTACCGCCGGCATCGCGCATGGCACTCGTTCGAGCAGAAGCTAAGGACGCGGCGGCTGTCAGTGATTTCTTCACGCGCGCGCATGCAGTGCTGCGCGAAGCGCTCGGCTCAAAAGACGGTGAAGTATTCGTACCGCAGCCCGCACCGCTCGCACGTAAAGCGGATTTCACACGCTGGACGATGACAGCGATTGCGCCGAAGGTTCGGCCACTCGCTGAAGCACTCGCCGAGTTGCGCGAAGCGATGCAAAACGAGCGTCCGAAAGTGCGTTGGGCGGTGGACGTGGATCCATACGACTTTGGCTAAATATTGGCGACAGGCGGCAACGTCCGCCACGCGGCAATCACCTGTTGAGCCGCGATGTCCATGACCTTCGACGCTTCGCCCCGGTCGCTCTCCAGCGCGATCACGGGTGAGCCCGGTGACCGGGGCCGCCAGCGGGTGCTGCCCATTGCGCCAAACAACACGACCAGCGGACAACCCAGCGCGGCTGCGGCGTGCGCAGGCCCGGTGTCAATCGAGACCATGCTGTTCGCGCGCTGCATCAACGGCAGCAAACGGTTGATTGGCAACGCTCCGGCGAGATTGACCACAGCGGCGCTATCGCAAGCGGCGACGATGTCTTCCAGCGGTGGGCGTTCCGCTTCAGCGCCGCACAACAGCACGCGCGCGTTCGGCATGTCCTGCACGATGGCGGCCACCAGTTTCGCCCAGTGTTCAGGTGCCCAATATTTGTTGTCCGCCTGCACCGACTTGCCGTGCTTCAACGTGCGCTTGTTGCCCGGTTGCAGCAGCACCAGCGGAGACGCCGCGATGCCGAGCTCGCGTAGCCACTCGTCGCAGGCCGTGCGCTCGGCGTCGGTCACGAACAAGCGCGGCGCCGCGGCGGCGTTGCATTTTGACGGCGCGAACCCAGCAAACGCCTGAGGCGTTTGGCACGCTACATCGTTCCACCAATCCACCCAATGTGCCTCGTTGCCGGGCGAGGTGTCCCACGCGCGCAGAATGTTTTCACGCGGTATACCGGCGCGCAGCAGCAGCGCCAGCGCCTGCGGCTCCGGGTCGCACAGATACACCGGGACGTTACGCCGCGTGGCCATCCACCGCACCGCACGCCATTGGCTTGGACACAGCCAGTACGGCGTCTTGCGGCTGGTGACGAGCTGAATTTCGCCCACCGCCGGATCGTTCGCCAACAGTTCAGGCGTCCACGGCCCCGACGAGAGCAGATCCACCGGTGCGTCGTATCGATGCTGCAGCGCATCGATCAGCGCGGTGAGCATGACCACATCGCCAAATGCGGCAAAGCGAACTACGAGCGGGCGCAGCGGCGTGCTGGAAGCGGCACGGGTAGGAGTCATCAATTCGGTAGCAACGTGGTGGGAAAAGTAGCTGGGCAGGTTATCAGCTTTTCCACTCAGATCACGCTGGTAGCCCCACGTCGACAGCCGTTAGGCACAAAGCGCAGAATCCGCGAAAATCACGGCTCACCTGAATTCGCGGCGGTCTGCCCGCCCCAAAGCCTATGTCCTGGTTAGAAAAAATCATTCCTTCTGTCAAAGGCGATACCGGTGCGAAGCGCGGTGTGCCAGAGGGGCTGTGGCTCAAGTGCCCAAAATGCGATTCCGTGCTCTACACCGCGGACGTCGAGAAGAACCAGCACGTCTGCATGAAGTGCCAATATCACATGCGGATTGGCGCACGCGAGCGGCTTAACGGACTGCTGGACGAAGCGGGCCGCAAGGAGATTGGCGCGGTCGTGATGCCGTTTGACACGCTCAAATTCAAGGACAGCAAAAAGTACACCGAGCGGCTCAAGCAGGCGACCGACGCGACCGGCGAGACCGATGCGCTGGTGGCGATGCAGGGCACGATTGACAAGGTGCCTGCGGTGATCGCTGCATTTGAATTCGAGTTCATGGGCGGCTCGATGGGCTCGGTGGTGGGTGAGCGTTTTGCGCGTGGCGTGGATGCGGCGATCAAGGCGAAATGCGGCTTTATTTCGGTCGCGGCTTCAGGCGGTGCAAGGATGCAGGAGGGCTTGGCTTCACTCATGCAAATGGCCAAGACGAACGCCAAACTGGCCGAATTGGCCGAGAAAAAGCTGCCGTACATCAGCGTGTTGACCGACCCGACGATGGGTGGCGTGTCGGCGAGTTTTGCGTTTGTTGGCGATGTGGTGATTGCCGAGCCAGGGGCTCTGGTGGGGTTTGCCGGGCCGCGCGTGATCGAGCAGACGGTGCGTGAAAAATTGCCGGAAGGCTTTCAGCGCGCCGAATTTTTGCTCGACAAAGGCGCGATTGACATGATCGTAGATCGCCGTGAGCTGAAGGCGACGCTGGCTAAATTGCTGACAGCGCTGCGCTAGATTTGTTAACAACTTTCGGTGGATAGCGCCGGTTATATTGGGTACAGCGTGGTAAACGGGTATTTATCGACTTGCACTGAAATTGACTGCTATGCCCAAGCTAAATGGCCGTCTTGCATTAAAGTTGTGTCAGGATTTTGCTGATGACGACGCTCGCTGACTGGCTCACGCGGATCTCTGCGATCCGTTCCGGCCCGGAAATCGAGATGGGTCTGGAGCGCATCCGTCCGATTTTTGAGCGCATGAACGTCGCACCGACGTGTCCAGTGATGTTGGTTGCCGGAACGAATGGCAAAGGATCGGTGTGCGCTTACATTGACGCAATCCTCCGCGCGGCGGGCTTTCATATAGCGCGATACACGTCACCGCACATTCATCGCTTCAACGAACGAGTAGTTGTGGATGGGGTTGAGGCGACTGACGCCCAGCTCGTCGCCGCGTTTGAGGCAGTTGAGGCGGCGCGGGGCGACTTGCCACTGACGTTCTTCGAATACACCACGCTGGCCGCGTTTCAGATCTTTTCTGCGGCGAAGCTCGATGCCTGGGTGATCGAGGTCGGCCTCGGCGGGCGGCTGGACGCGACGAACATTTTGGATGCTGATTGTGCCGTGATCACCAGCATTGGTATCGATCACACGGAGTTTTTGGGGGCGACGCGTGAGCTGATTGCGGTGGAGAAGGCGGGGATTCTGCGCAAAGGCCGTCCCGCGGTGATCGCCGAGCCGGAGCCGCCGCAGACGCTTATTGATGTGCCGGTTGAGCGGGGGGCAGAGGCACGCTACATAGGGCAGGATTTTGGCTGGCAAAAATCGCCGGAGACGCCGAGTCAGTGGAGCTTTTGGGCGCGTTCGCCGCAAGGCGATGAGCTCCGCCGTCATGGCCTCCCGCTCCCTGCCCTTCGCGGCACCTACCAACTCTGCAACGCCGCTGCCGCGCTCGCCGCCTTACATGCGCTGAACGACAAACTCCCGGTCTCGCAAGGCGCGGTCAAGCAGGGCCTGATCGAAGTCGAATGGCCGGGGCGGTTTCAGGTGCTCCCAGGTCGTCCAGTCATCGTGCTCGATGTTGGTCACAACGTCCATGCAGCGATTGCAATGGAGCGAGCGCTCGCTGACATGGCATATTTTCCGATGACCTACGCTGTCTTCTCGATGCTGCGCGACAAGGATGTAGGCGCGGTGGTCAACGCGGTTAAGGGCCGCATCGATGAATGGCACATCGCCCCACTGCCCGGCCCGCGTGGCATGAGCGTGGACGAACTGGCTACCGCGCTCGCCACCGCCGGGATCAAGGATCGCGCCATCCACCGCCACGCGACCGTGGCCACCGCGTATGCTGCGGCGCGCAAAATGGCAGCGGAAGCCGATAGAATCGTGGTCTTTGGTTCGTTTCTCACTGTCGCGCAAGCCACGTGAGTCGCATAGAAATTTGATGGGCAATGGCTGCTGCCAATTCCGAACGCGCGCCTGACAACGCCGAGCAACTGCGTCGCCGCGCAAACCGGCGACTACTGGGCGCGTCCGTGTTGCTGCTGATCGCAATCATCGCGGTGCCGATGTTTTTGGAGCGCGAGCCTCCCGCTTTGCCCGACAACGTGGATGTGCGCATTCCGCCGGTGGAGGGCACCAAGTTCGAGCCCAAATTCCCGGACGGCAAAAAAGCCGCCGCCAGCGTAGACAAACCGGCAGAGATTCCGGCCATCACTGAGCCGACCGGCAGTCAGGCGGGCGTTTCGTCGGTGCAATCTGCAGCCGCCTCTGTGGCTGCGCCACCAGTGACCGACGCACCGAAAGCCGCATTTGTCGCCCCGGTCGCGCCGAAAGTTGAAGCGCCTAAAGCAGCACCGGCAGCACCCAAAGCACCAGAAAAAACCGCAGAAAAAGCGCCCGCCAAAGCCGCAACTGAGCCCGAACGCAAACCCGGCCAACTGGTGATTCAGGTCATCGCCGTGCGTGATGCCGCCGTCGCAAAGCTTATGTACGACCGCGCGAAATCGCTCAAATTTCCGGCTTACACCGAGAAGATTGATGTGAGCAACGGCGTCGTGATTCGCGTTCGCGTCGGGCCGTATGCGACCAAGCAACGGGCCGAATCAGCCCGCGCCAAGCTCGCGCAGGCGGGTTTTGAGGCAAAAGTGCTGACGTTGCAATGACCGGCCAAGCACATAAACGGCCCGTATCAAGGTAGCCCCGCATGACCGCTTTTGACATCGCGGTGATCGTAGTGATAACGCTGTCTGCGCTGATCGGCATATGGCGCGGCGTGGTTCGTGAAGTCTTCGCGCTGGCTGCGTGGATCGCAGCGGTGGTCTGCATGTTTCTGTTCGGCAGCAAGCTTGGCAACATGTTGCCGATTGCGCAGGATACGCCGTGGCTACGTACATTGGCGGGCTACGCGCTGGTGTTCATTGGCGTGTTCGTCGTGCTGAGCGTCGCCGGATTTTTGTTCAGCAAGGTGGTCAATGCCATCGGCCTGTCTTATGTAGATCGCGCGCTGGGCATGATGTTCGGCGTGGTGCGCGGCGCGTTGATCGTAGTGTTGCTGGTATTTGTCGCCGGTGCCACCACCTTGCCGCAGATGAGCTGGTGGCGCGACAGCGTGACGGCTAAACCGCTGGCGACCATCGCCGCAATTTTGCGCAGCAAATTGCCTGACGATCTGGCAAAACGAATCAAGTTTGTAGCGGTGGCACCCGTTGCCCATAGGAGTTGTTTATGTGTGGCGTAATCGGAATCGTTTCGCACGGCCCGGTGAATCAACTGATTTACGACGGCCTGCTGTGCCTGCAACATCGCGGTCAGGACGCGGCGGGCATCACCACGGCGGACGGTGCGGTGTTTCACATGCACAAAGACAAAGGCATGGTGCTCGACATTTTCCGCACGAGAAACATGCGCGATCTGTACGGCTCCGCAGGCATTGGCCACACGCGGTATCCGACGGCGGGCTCGGCGGTGAGCGTGCATGAAGCGCAACCGTTTTATGTGAACTCACCGTTTGGCATCACGCTTGCGCACAACGGCAATTTGACCAACGGCGAAGCACTTAAGCGCGAGCTGTTCAACATCGACGCGCGACACATCAACACCAACAGCGATTCTGAAGTGTTGCTCAACGTGTTCGCGCTGGAGCTGGAGCGCGCAGCGCAGGGCGTGAAGCTGACGCCGGAGAAAATTTTCACCGCTGTACGCGGCGTGCATCAGCGCTGTCGCGGCGCGTACGCGGTGCTCGCGATGATCGCGGGCTACGGACTCGTCGCGTTCCGCGATCCGAACGGCATTCGCCCGATGGTTTACGGTCGCAATGAAACGATGGCGGGCGCTGAATATGCGGTCGCCAGCGAAACAGTGGCGCTGGATGTGCTCGGCTTCAAATTCGAACGCGACGTCGCGCCTGGTGAAGCGCTGTTCATTGACTTCGCTGGACACTTGCACGCCAAGCAATGCGCTGACAATCCCAAGCTGACGCCGTGTATTTTTGAATACGTGTACTTGGCGCGCCCCGACTCCGTAATCGACGGCATCAGCGTGTACGACGCCCGCGTTCGCCTCGGCAGCGAGTTGGCGGATGAAGTGCAAAAGCTGCCCGATTGGGAAAGCATTGACGTGGTGGTGCCGATCCCTGATTCGTCGCGACCGAGCGCGCTCGAACTCGCGACCAAAATCGGTCGCCCGTATCGCGAAGGTTTCGTCAAAAACCGCTACGTCGGTCGCACTTTCATCATGCCCGGTCACGCGATGAGGAAGAAAAGCGTTCGTCAAAAGCTAAACCCCATCGCCAGCGAATTCAAGGGCAAAGTGGTGTTGCTGGTGGACGACTCCATCGTGCGCGGCACCACCAGCCGCGAAATCGTTCAGATGGCGCGAGAGGCTGGCGCAAAAAAAGTGTTTTTCGCCAGCGCCGCGCCGCCGGTGATTTATCCCAACGTGTACGGCATCGACATGCCCACGCCGAGCGAGCTGATCGCCGTGGGCAAAACCAACGCCCAAATCGCCATCGAAATCGGCGCAGAACGCGTGATTTATCAAACTATCGAGGGTATGAAGCGGGCCATTCGTGCGGGCAATCCAGCGATTGAAGATTTCGACGCGTCGTGCTTTGATGGCTGCTACGTCACCGGCGACATCACCCCCCAATTTTTGCAAGGGCTGGCTGAATCGCGCGACGAATCGCGTGGTGAAGCGCTGCTTACCGACCAATGACCGATCCCAACCATCCCCTGAACATCGACACCCTTGCCATTCGCGCAGGCGGCATGCGCACGTCCTTCAACGAGCACTCGGAAGCGTTGTTCCCCACGGTGAGCTTTGTGCACGAAAGTGCCTCAATGGCGGCGAAGCGTTTCACGGGTGAAGAGCCGGGTTACATCTATTCTCGCTTTACCAATCCGACAGTCGACATGTTCGAGCAGCGGCTCGCCGCGCTTGAGGGCGCTGAATCTGCGATTGCGACCGCCACGGGAATGGCTGCGATTTCGACGCTGGCGATGACGCTGTGTTCGGTGGGCGACCATATCGTGACCAGCGGCAGCGTGTTCGGCTCGACGCTGAATGTGTTCGGCGCACAGGTCATGGGCAAGTTTGGCGTGACCTGCGAAGTGGTCAACTCAACCTCGCTTGATGTGTGGGCTGCTGCAATTCGCCCCGGTACCAAGCTCATATTTCTGGAAACGCCGTCGAACCCGACCGCCGAAGTGTTCGACATTGCCGCGATTGCTGAAATGGCGCGCAAAGTCGGCGCGGTGTTTGCTGTGGACAACTGTTTCTGCACGCCGATCCTACAACGACCGCTGTCGCTGGGCGCGGATGTGGTGGTGCATTCGGCCTCTAAACATCTCGACGGCCAGGGCCGCGTAATGGGCGGCGCGCTGGTGGGCAGCAAAGAACTGTGTCGAGAGAAGGTTTACAACTTTTTGCGCACCATTGGCCCGACGCTCGCGCCGTTTAACGCTTGGGTCATTCTCAAAGGGCTCGAGACACTGCCGATTCGCATGCGTGCGCACAGCGAGAATGCACTCGCGCTCGCGCTGTGGCTGGAGGCGCATCCAAAAGTTGCCAAGGTCAATTACCCGTTTCTTGATTCGCACCCGGCGGTGGCCTTAGCCAAACGCCAACAGTCGGGCGGTGGCGCGGTGCTGTCCTTTACCGTCAAGGGCGGCAAGGCGGAGGCATGGAAGGTCGTCGACGGGGTGAAGATCATGTCGATCACTGGCAATCTCGGCGATGTGAAGACGACGATCACGCACCCTGCGAGCACCACGCATTCACGTATGACGCAGGCGGCAAGGGATGCGTCAGGTATTACTGATACCCTGATTCGAGTGGCGGTCGGTCTGGAATCGCAGAATGATTTGCAAGAAGATTTGAATCGCGGCCTGAGTTCAATCTAGTCGCAGCCACGTAAAACAATAGAAATTCACGAGAGAAAAGAACCATGCTGTACGCCTTTCACGAGATGCAAAAGTCCTTAGGCGCTCCCATGCGCTTCGCCGCGCAGATGGGCATGACATGGGCGCAATCGGACGGTAATCCGTGGAAGGAAATGCCACAAAGCGACTGGCTGGCGGCATCAAGCGAGTTGACGCTGCGTCTGACGCAGGAGTATCCGAAGCTCCCGTTCGGCATTCACTCGGTTGTTGAGGACGGTCATACCCACGCGGTTGAAGAGACCGTTGTAGAAGAGAAGGCATTCTGCCAGTTGCGCCGGTTTGCCAAGGTCGGCTCCGAGGGCGAACCGCGTGTATTGCTGGTTGCGCCGCTGTCGGGGCACCATTCCACGTTGCTGCGCGACACGGTGAATTCTCTGGTTCAACATCACGAAGTGTTCATCACGGACTGGCGGGATGCGCGCATCGTGCCGCTGTCAGAGGGGCTGTTTCATCTGGACGATTACGTCGCTTACGTGATTGGCTTTCTGCAATCGCTAGGGCCGAACGTACACGTCATCTCGGTTTGCCAGCCGACCGTACCCGTCATGTGCGCCGTGAGCCTGATGGCCGCGCACAACGATCCGAATCGCCCAAAATCAATGGTCATGATGGGCGGGCCGATTGACCCGCGCGTTAAGCCCTCTAGCGTGAACACCTACGCCACCAAGCACACGATTGAGTGGTTTGAGGAGCACGTCATATCTCGCGTGCCAGCGAAGTATCCTGGCTTCGGTCGTCGCGTGTATCCGGGTTTTTTGCAGCATTACGGGTTCGTCGCCATGAATCCGAATCATCACGCCAAGTCGCACCAGGAGTTTTTCTATGACTTGATCAAAGGCGACGAGGAGGATGCGCAGACTCATCGCAAGTTCTACGATGAATACAATGCCGTGCTGGATTTGGATGCGGCTTACTACCTTGAGACCGTGCAGCGAGTGTTTCAGGAGTTCCAACTGCCACGCGGCGTAATGCAGGTCTCGGGCGAGCGCGTCGACCCGTCAACAATCCGAGATGTGGCGCTGATGACCATAGAGGGCGAGTTGGACGATATTTCGTGTCCGGGTCAGACGCATGCGGCGCATGGGTTGTGCTCAAACATCCCTGACGCGCGCCGCAAACACTTGTTGGTTGAAGGCTGTGGCCACTACGGCATCTTCTCGGGAAGTCGCTGGCGCAACATTGCCTACCCTGCAATAAGGGCGTTCATTGCTACGGAAGAACAGCACGCCGTGAAAGCCGTATCTCGCGCGGTGGCATCTAAGCCAATCAAAGCAGTCGCGAGACGAAAAAAATAAAAAAATTTGTCAAATTTCCCTAAAGTCCCGCAGAAATTGGATTTGCGCGGCACGCTGCCTAAAAACTCCGCAAAAATTGCCTAAAAACCCATCAAAAAAGAGCTGATTTAAGTAGTTTTTGGGTGGTATGAGTTGCGCGGGTTAGAAAAGGATGGCATAATCTCTGTCTTCGCTGATTAAACAGATTGTCTTGAAGCGGTAACGAAGTGGCGGTAAGCCGGTTTGTTGGGGTTTCGGGGTTAAGCAAGCTGTTTGATGAGAAAGAAGCCGCAGGCGCGGGGTGGAGCAGTCTGGCAGCTCGTCGGG
>JANXNO010000320.1 GCA_025354075.1 Burkholderiales bacterium
GTAAGCGGATTGACGAGGCAAAGGGCGAGGTTTTGCTCAGCGCCGCAATCATTGAATACTACGCAAAGAATGCGGAATCGTTTTTGGTGCCCGTTCATCTAACGCCAAAAGTGGGCGAGGCGGACGTCGAGAGTTCGCCGATTGGCGTGCTTTTTGGCGTGCAACCGTGGAATTTTCCTTACTACCAGCTCGCCCGATTTGCGGCACCGAATTTAATGGCGGGCAACGTGGTGATGGTTAAGCACGCTGCCAGCGTACCGCAATGCGCGATTGCCTTCGAGCAGTTGTGGATTGAAGCGGGTGCACCCGAGGGAGCGTACACCAATTTGCGCATTTCTCATGATCAGGTGAATGCGGTAATTGACGACCCTCGTATCAAGGGCGTCGCGCTTACGGGCAGCGTGGAGGCGGGCAAAAGTGTGGCGGCACGTGCAGGACAAAATTTGAAAAAAGCGACGATGGAACTGGGGGGAAGCGACCCCTTCATCGTGCTCGATGATGCGGATATCGACAAGACCGTGAAGTGGGCTGTGCAGGCTCGTATGGCCAACACTGGACAGAGCTGTGTAGCCGGCAAACGCTTCATCATTGTTGAAAAAGTTGCCGATGAATTCAACGCAAAATTCAAGGCTGCGTTTGAGGCATTTTCCCCGGGTAATCCGATGGATAGCAACACCACACTGGGTCCGATGTCGTCGGAGGGGGCGCTGATCAAGTTGCTTGAGCAGGTCGACATTGCCATTGCAGGCGGCGCGACCGTTGTGCTCGGCGGCAAGCGAATCGCAATGAACGGTGCGTTTATGCAACCCACAATTTTGACCAATGTGAGCCGCGACAACCCTGCGTTCCATCAAGAATTTTTTGGGCCGGTCGCGATGGTATTTCGCGTGCAGGATGAAGACGCGGCGGTCGCGTTGGCCAACGATTCTGACTTCGGATTAGGCGGCTCAGTCTTTACGCAAAATATTGAGCGGGGAAAACGGATTGCTAGCCGCATTGAAAGTGGCATGGTGTTTATCAATCAGCCTACAGGGTCGTCGCCCGAACTGCCGTTTGGTGGCATCAAGGATTCTGGCTTTGGACGGGAGCTGGGTGCGCAGGGCATTCAGGAATTTGTAAACAAAAAGCTGGTGCGTATCGCGTCAATTGACGCCGTGGATTGAGAGCGCGTGGAGGACCGGTTGTGTCGCCAACTTTCTTCCCTGCAGCCAAAACGTTTTATGCTCGCTCATCCTGCACGGACGCTCGACGTTCCCCCCCACCGTGCATCACAAACCCGTTGGCGTGTCAGATCATCTGGCGCTTGCCTTCACGAAAATGTTGCGCATCGTTGCCGACACGTTTTTCGCCAAACGTTATGGGCATCGCGCTATCGTGCTTTAAACGGTGGCCGCGGTGCCAAGCATGGTGGGCGCCACCGCCACACACTTGCGTTGCCTGCGCCGTAGGGTGGATGACGACGGCTGGATTCGCACGCTGACGGAAGAGGCGGAGAACGAGCGTATGCACTTAATGACGTTCATTGAGATCGCAAAGCCTACACTCTTTCAGCGCATGGTGATCCTGATGGTGCAGTGGATTTTTTATGTCGGCTTCTTCATCATTCATCTCCTGTCAGCGCGAACCGCGCATCGCATCGTCGGGTATTTCGAGGACGAGGCGGTCATTAGCTATACGCTATACCTGCAAGAAATTGATGAGGGCCGCTCGCCAAATGTCGCCGCGCCTGCGATCAGCAGACATTACTGGCAATTCCCACACATGCGACGTTGCGCGAAGTAGTGCCCTTGGTGCGAGCCGACGAGGCGCATCATCGCGATATCGAGCACGGCTTCGCCCGCACATTGGCTGGCTTGCCGAATGATCAGGCGAAAAAGCCCGTATCGGCATCACGCCGACGACACCCGACCGGATCGACGATAGCGCGTTAAGTTTAGGTCGATCTAATAATCAACGACGGAGCTGCGTTCTGAGTTCTGCGTTTTACGTTTGCGGAGGGGCCGCACCTAACGAGGTGGTGTGCCTCTGAAATGAACGGCGCGATCGACCATACTGACCATCTCGGCGGCCGCATGTATCGTCAACGGATGCGCGGTCGCGCCCGCTCTGGGCGAAATGTAGTCAGCCATTTCTCGCGCGCAGTCGAGTTGATGTTCGGTGGCGCACGCCAGCAGCGCTATCACCAGATTTTCCAGCGCGATCACGCGGACGTGCAATTGTGTTTGCTCGGCACGCGTCAGTGCACCTTCAGTCACGTTCGTGGCGACAGATGATTCCACAGTGGATTCGACCCGTTGCGCGGGTGCCAGCGCTGCCTGTTCCTGCGGTGTTTTCCAGAGACCCGGCGGGCATTGCTCCGCAGCCACTATAGCGACTGAATTTGGACTGGAGAATGACAAGTATTTTTTAAGCAAAGTAGAGTGTGATGGTTCTAAGGATCGGGACGGGTCACGTGCGTGCAGTGGAATGCTTTTTAACCCACAAGATGTAGTGATCCATCCAGTTTTGCATGAACTGCAGGCTGCTTTGGCCGATATTGCCGACGCCATCGAACAAGCCCTCTTTCGCCTGAATAAAGGCCTCGGGCTGCCCCATCGTGGGTACGTCAAGATACGCCAGCACATTACGCAGATGTTGTTGCGCCATCGACGTGCCAATGGCTCCGACCGATGCACCGATCACACCCGCTGGCTTGCCCGCCCACGCGTTATGACCGTACGGCCTGGATGCATGATCAAGGGCATTTTTAAGCACGCCCGAGAAAGAGCGGTTGTACTCTGGTGTCACGAATAACAAGCCTTGTGCCGCTGCGACGTCCGCCTTGAGCCGCTTCACCGTTTCATGCGGGGTTGCGTCGTCGTCCTGGTTATAAAGCGGCAAATCGCCAATTTGCAGCTGCGTGAAGGCGAATTCTGGCGGTGCCAGTTTGACGAGCGCACTGGCCAATTGCCGATTGAACGAGTCGCGACGCAGGCTGCCAACGACAACGGTAATTTGGTATTGGAGCATGATGAATTCCGGTGCTGGGTGATTGGTTTGATCTGGCGAAACGCCTTGTGAGCAACGTATGTCAACTCACCAGCGTACCGCCCGCCAAAAACGTTGTCAATACGTCAACGAACATGGCCGAGCCGGGATAAATGGTCAGCCGTGTGGCAACAAATATGTCTAACGCGAGCGTAAATGTCGCGCAGAACGCCGCGCTGTCCATTAGGACGGCTGCCTGTCACCGCGTAGGACGCCATCGCAGTTTTTCTATGTCTGACTTGGGACGCGTGAAACAAAATAGCGCGGAGCCAAGCGCGCTCAGTAGCAATGAATCGCTTTCAGCTGTATACGGCAGCTCGCATACGTCGATGCTAACTTCCATAACGGTGCGTTCAGTTCAACCCAACGCACGAGCGTATGATGCGGTGCTAGAAAAACTCGTATCGCGCTTATGGACATTGCCCCCGACCGTACCCTGAATCACTTGCTTGGCGTCGTTCCGATTATTGAGTGGAAGCGCTTATCGAGGCATCTTGAGCCGGTAGATCTCTCGCTAGGGCAGGTGCTGTACGAGTCTGGCGTGATCATGGGCCACATGTACTTTCCGACCACCGCCATTATTTCGTTGCTGTACGTGATGGAGAACGGATCATCGGCGGAGATCGCGGTGGTCGGCAATGAAGGCCTCGTGGGCGTGTCACTGTTTATGGGGGGCGAGTCAACGCCGAGTCGCGCTGTGGTGCAGAGCGCGGGGCGGGGCTTCGCGATTAAAGCGCACGTCGTGAAAGACGCGTTCAACAAGGCAGGCCCGCTGAAGCACCTGCTGCTGCGCTACACGCAGGCGCTGATTACGCAAATGGCGCAAACCGCTGTGTGTAATCGCCACCATTCGCTCGACCAGCAACTGTGCCGCTGGTTGCTACTGAGCCTGGATCGCCTGCAGGGTAGCGACCTGGTGATGACGCAGGAGCTGATTGCAAACATGCTGGGTGTGCGTCGCGAAGGTGTCACCGAAGCCGCGCTGCAACTGCAGGCTGCGGGCATCATTCGCTATAACCGCGGCAAGATTTCCGTGCTCGATAGGCCGGGCCTGGAACGGCGCACCTGCGA
>JANXNO010000351.1 GCA_025354075.1 Burkholderiales bacterium
CGCGAAGGATTTGCCGCGACCTACGTGCAGCTTGATCCGTTGGAACAGGCGGTACTTTGGCGACTGCTTTCTGAAGGCGTGCAGTTCCGCGCTTACGATGTGGCGGCTATGGCGTTCTACAAAGAACGAATCGGCAAAGCAACCACCGCCACCACCGTGCAGCGAAAGCTTGAAGCGTTGCGAGAAAAAAATCCGCCGTTACTCTGGAAGTCTCAGCGAGGTGAATATTCCCCTTATGATCAGTCTCTACAGGACTGGTACAACTTTGAAAAAAATCGGGGGGCGTGGCCACCCGCTGCGTCGTAGCGCCGCACCATCGTGTTGCTGCGCCGAAAATGCCGAACCTCACTTAGCATGCATCCTGTTTGACTCCGGCGCATTTTCTACGCCACTTTCACCTCTCACTCATCATGCCTTTGACCGCCCCTGAACAATTAGAAATCATGAAACGCGGCTGCGACGAATTGCTCGTTGAAGCCGAAATGCTCAAGAAAATTGAGAAGAGCATCGCGACAGGCACGCCGCTGCGCGCCAAGCTCGGCCTTGATCCGACGCGGCCCGATCTGCACATCGGGCATTCGGTGGTGCTGAACAAGCTGCGGCAATTTCAGGATCTGGGCCACACGGTGATTTTCCTGGTCGGTGATTTCACTTCGCTGATTGGCGATCCGTCGGGTCGCAACGATACGCGTCCGCCGCTGGATCGCGAGCAGATTATCGAGAACGCGAAGACTTATCACGCGCAGGCGAGCAAAGTGCTTGATCCTGAGAAAACCGAGATTCGCTACAACAGCGAATGGAGCGATCCGCTCGGCGCTGCGGGCATGATCAAGCTCGCGTCGCGCTACACGGTTGCGCGCATGATGGAGCGCGAGGACTTCACGCAGCGCTTTAAAAACGGTGTGCCGATTGCGATTCACGAATTTTTGTATCCGCTAATGCAGGGCTACGATTCAGTCGCGCTGAACGCCGACATTGAACTCGGAGGCACCGATCAAAAATTCAATCTGCTCATGGGCCGCACGCTGCAATCGCAGTACGGGCATGAGCAACAGTGCATCCTGACCATGCCGCTGCTAGTCGGGCTCGACGGCGTCGAGAAGATGAGCAAGTCGAAAGACAACTACATCGGTTTGACCGATCCCGCGTCCGAAATTTTCGGCAAAGTGATGTCGGTCTCGGACGAATTGATGTGGAGTTACTACGAGCTCCTGTCGTTCAAACCGGTTGCAGAAATTGCGGCGGTCAAAGCGAAATGTGACGCCAAGCAGATGAACCCGCGTGACGCCAAAGTGGCGCTGGCGCTGGAGATCGCTGCGCGCTTTCACTCGCAGGCTGACGCTGACGCCGCGCTCGCCGCATTTGAAGCACGAAAGACAGGCGCAGCGCCTGAGAGCATGCCGGAAGTAACGGTTCATTGCGCAGAAGATGCGATGCTGGTCACGCAAATCGCCAAACAGGCTGATTTGGTTGCGAGCACCTCCGACGCGGGGCGATTGATTGAAGGACGCGGCTTCAAGGTTGACGGTGTAACGATTGAAGATCGTCACCTGAAACTCGCCAAAGGCGCAAACTACGTGCTTCAGGCAGGCAAGCGCAAATTTGCGCGGGTCACGCTGGCGTAAATCGGGCATCCATGTACATCTCGTTGACGGATCTGTTCAAAATCGGCATCGGTCCGTCATCGTCGCACACGGTCGGGCCGATGCGCGCAGCGCGGCGATTTTTGATGGAACTGCCAGCGGGAAGGCTAGAGCAAATCAAGCGCGTTCGCGTGGAACTGTTTGGGTCGCTTGCGCATACCGGGCAAGGCCACGGAACCGATGTCGCGTTGCAGCTTGGCTTTAGCGGCGAGCTGCCGGACATCGTGGATACGGCAATGATTCCGCAGATGATCGCGGCCATCGCAAAGAACGAATCACTCGCGCTGCTTGGCACGCGCAATATCCGCTTTCAGCCGTTGCTCGACATTCGCTACAACCTGAAAGACGTGCTGCCATTGCACTCGAATGCGATGACCTTTCGCGCATACGCTGACGATATGAATGCGCCCATCGCCGAGCGCACTTTGTATTCCATCGGCGGCGGTTTTATCGTCGATGAAGACGAAGCGTTCGTCGGCAGCCCGCGTGGTGGCGAGGTAAGCGTGCCGCATCCGTTCTCGCACATGGTCGAACTTTTGCAGCGCACCGTCGCGCAAAATGCCTCGATGACCGAGCTGCTGCGCGCCAATGAATACAGCCTGCGTGGCGAAGCGGAAACACGGCAATTTCTTGACCGCGTAATCGAAACATTTTTCACCTGCATCGATCGCGGCATCGCCACGCGCGGTCAGTTACCCGGCGGCTTGAACGTCAAACGTCGCGCACCCGATATTCACCATCAACTGACCGTCGAGCGAGGTCAACGTGGCACCGCGCCGCACAAAGTGCTCGACTGGGTGAGCGTGTACGCCATCGCCGTGAACGAAGAAAACGCAGCGGGCGGACGTGTGGTCACGGCCCCGACCAACGGCGCGGCCGGGGTCGTACCTGCGGTGCTGCGCTACGCAAAAGATTTTTGCGGTGTCCATCATGAAGGTCTGCACGACTTTCTGTTTGTCGCATCTGCGGTAGGTGCATTGTGCAAAATGAATGCATCGATCTCGGGCGCTGAAGTAGGCTGTCAGGGCGAAGTCGGCTCCGCCGCCGCAATGGCCGCAGCGGGCCTCGCCGCTGCACTCGGCGCGAGCAACGAGCAGATCGAAAACGCCGCCGAAATCGCGCTCGAACATCACCTGGGCATGACCTGTGACCCTATAGGTGGACTGGTGCAAATTCCATGCATTGAACGCAACGCGATGGGCGCAGTGAAGGCAATCAGCGCCACGTCGCTTGCGATGCGCGGCGACGGTACGCATCGCGTGTCACTCGATCAGGCGATTGACGCCATGCGGCGCACGGGGGCTGATATGCAGTCGAAGTACAAGGAGACATCGCAAGGTGGGTTGGCGTTGGCGCAGGTGGAGTGCTAGGCGTGCCCTCGAACGCAGAATCGTGGTTTCAGCGACTGTTCAAAGGGCTACTACTGGGGGTATCAATCGAAATTGGGTTCTGGGTGGTAGTCACAATCCAATTTGGTTTGTACTCATTGTTCAAATAGCGTTATCGCCTAACCTTGTGAAGCACTAAAGTCGCTCGTTGTTCGCCAGAATTGTGTTCATGAACAAGCAGTACAACATCGCGGAAACTGTAAAAGCCGCTTGCCGCGACGTACGTTTATGGTGACGCGGGGGTGGCGGCAAGCCGCTCCTACAAAAAAAGGTTCATTGGTACGGTTCGAGATGCGGAGTGGGTTCGCTACGTACCGGCGTAAACACTTTGGCACTTAAGCGCGCAAAAAACTCAAAGCAGCACATGCCGGGTCATCACGTCAAACGGCGTCTTCGGCGCACCGCGCAAACTCTCGGTTTCAAAGTAGTCGTTCCACCCGTTCTCGGCCAGCACGGCTAGGTAGGCGTCGCCCATGTCGGGGGCAGCGAATCGCCACACGCAGAAAAACTGCCACTTGTCAGCGGTTGGCGGGTGCGTGTTTTCGCTCCACGCGAGCGGCTCTGCCTTTGATCCCAGCCGCAAACGCGTGACAGCCGTCACTTTGCTCAGGTAGGCCGTCCGCGCCGCCTGCGACAAGGCCAGCCAGCTACTTCTGGGTTTCCACATACCTACAAAGACGTGCATGATCCTGTCAACATTTCGTTGAGTGATTAAGCGAATCATTAAAGGCTGATTCGCGATGCCTGTTGGGGTGACATCTCTGCGGTCATCGACCACAGGCGATTGGGTTGATTGGCGGAC
>JANXNO010000359.1 GCA_025354075.1 Burkholderiales bacterium
CGTCTTGCTTTTCGGCGCCCAAACGAATGGATACGGGATCATGCCCAGCCACATAAAACTCGTAGAGCCCTTGCAATGCAAATTCACGCGCCCAGCGGCGAGCGGATTTGGGCTTGGCTTTGGGTGCAGCGGCAGCTGCGGGGACGGATGGGACTTCAGGTGCGGTCATACGATGTTGTGCTTGTTTGCGGCTGACCGCTAAAGGTTGGTGCTGCAGGAGCGCTTGTGCCGCGACCTGACGCTAAATTGAGTGGCGCGATTTACGCGCCGGACGCAGCAGAGCCGCGCCTGCATTGGGCTATTACGCTTCGCCGAAATTCGCGTGCGTCCACTCTTGCAGCAGCGCCATTTCTACGGCAGCTTGCGCGGCTTCATAACCTTTTTGTTCGGCACGAGCGACGGCCTGATCTTCGGTGTAGCTGGTGAGCACGCCGTTGCCGATTGCCACATCGTGATCGAGTCCAACGCGTGAGATGCCCGCCGCGGACTCGTTGCAGACGATCTCAAAATGATAGGTTTCGCCTTTGATGATGCAGCCCAACGCGATGAGCGCGTCGAAGTGTTCGGTCGCGCCGAATGCCTGCAACGCGAACGGGATTTCCAGCGCGCCGGGCACAGTGACCTCCGCGATATCGTTACCGTCAACGCCCATGTCGGCGAGCGCTTTTTTTGCACCGGTGAGCAGTTTTTCGCAGATGGGCGCATTAAAGCGTGCGGTGACAATGCCAACGTGAAGGCCAGCTCCACGGAGTTTAATGAGGGGTTGGAGGGACATGTTTTTTCTTTTCTTTTAGTTCGTTATGTAGGGTGGACAGCCTCTGCCCGTCGGACGTTTCGGTGGGTGGCTACGACTCTTCGTAAGCCACCACTTCCAGGTCAAATCCGGTCATGGAAGGCATGCGGCGCGGCTTGGCGAGCACGCGCATTTTTCCGACGTTCAACGCGCGCAAAATCTGCGCACCGATGCCGTAAGTGCGCAAATCCATTTTGTGCGCATTGAGCGGCTTCACGTTCAGCGCGCGGTCATGCAACGCGTCTGCGGATTCGCTTTGATGCAGCAACACCAACACGCCCGCATCGGACTTTTGCAGTCGCGTTAGGGCGTTAGGAATGCTCCACGAATGCACAGCACTATCAGCGTCCAGCGTGTCAATGACAGACAGCGGCTCATGGACACGCACAACGGTTTCGCTGCTTGCAACGGGCGAGCCTTTGACAATCGCGAGGTGCGTTGCGGCAGTCAATTTTTCGCGGAAAACTTTCAGCGTGAATGCACCTTGCGCCGTTTGCAGCGGCCGCTCGCCGACGCATTCGACGAGATTCTCCTGGGCCGCGCGATACTGAATGAGATCGGTGATCGCACCGATTTTCAGGCCATGTTGTTTCGCGAAGATCAACAGATCCGGCAGACGCGCCATCGTGCCGTCGTCCTTCATGATTTCGCAGATAACCGAGGCAGGCGTGAGACCCGCCATGCGCGGCAAATCGCAGCCCGCTTCGGTGTGACCCGCACGCATCAGCACGCCGCCAGGTTGCGCCATGATCGGGAAAATATGGCCAGGCTGCACGATATCGGATGGCTTGGCGTTGAACGCAGTAGCCACCTGCACGGTACGAGCGCGATCCGCAGCAGAAATGCCGCTGGTCACGCCCTCTGCCGCTTCAATCGACATTGTGAAATTGGTGCCAAAGCCGGAGCGATTGCTCGACGTCATGAGCGGTAAATTCAGCTGCGCGCAGCGATCTTGCGTCAAGGTCAGGCAGATCAAACCGCGACCGTACTTCGCCATAAAATTGATCGCCTCGGGCGTCACGAACTCTGCGGCGAGCACCAGATCGCCTTCGTTTTCGCGGTCTTCCTCGTCAATCAGAATGACCATGCGACCGGCTTTAAGCTCGGCGATGATTTCCGGTATGGGAGCGAGGGAGGATGCCGCTGCGGTAGTGCCGGGGACGGCGACGAGGGAAGGTTTGGAGGCTGACATAAAAAGAGCGCGTCTCATGAAGAGAAGCACTCATTTTAATGGCTTGAGGTCAACGCGGTGAAGACGGGTGAAAATAGAGGGTGTCACCCTCAACAGCCATCACCACGCCAGACATGTCCGAACTCCTGATTTCTGAACAAAACGGCCTGCGTACCCTGCACTTTGGGTCCGAGTGGGTGCAGGGCCGAATGCGCATCAGTCGCCCAGCCGAGCTGATGCTGGGCTACGCGCAGGACATGTGCGCGGCCCTGCTGCTGGTGCCCGCGCCGAAGCAGGTGTATGTGGCGGGCCTGGGCGTCGGTTCGCTGCCACGGTGGGCGCTTGCCAACTGGGAGACGAGCCTGAAACGCATGGAGATCGTTGAACTGCGGCCCGACGTGCTGGCGTTGACGCGTGGCGCGTTTCCCCTGCCAGCGGATGATCCGCGTGTGATTCTGACGCTGGGTGACGCGGCCAAAATTATCACGGAGCGACCTGCGGCGAGCGTGGACTGGATGTGGGTGGATTGCTACGACGGGCGCGGCCGCGTCGGCGCGCTTGAATCAGAGGAGTTTTATGCCGCCGCTCACGCATCGCTCAAAGCAAAAGGCGTGTTTGTGGCAAATATGTGGAGCAGCGTTACGCGTTATCGCGGCGGCCTGCGCCGACTACGCGCTGTTTTTGGGCATGACAACATCGTGTTGCTACCCGCCATTGCCACTGAGAACGTGACGGTCATCGCAACGAAGTCAGCGCTGCCCGCGTTGGACAGCCGTGCCATTCAGGCGCGGGCAAGGGCGCTGCAAGCGGAGCATAAGTTGCCGTTTGAGCGGTGGTTGAAGGCGTTGGCCCCCGTGGCTACGGCGCTGTAAAAACTACGTGTGGGAGCGGTTCCACCGCGATTTGCAACCTGCCAGTGACTGCATCGCGGTGAAACCGCGCCCGCAAAAAATTATCGAACCAAAACCATAAAAAGAAAAAAGCCCGCGGGGCGTCTGGGACGCGGCGCGGGCTGAAGGGTTCCCTCCTCCTCGAGGAAATCAACATTGATTATAAGGTCATCTATAAGAGTCGCAAGCTTTTTTTAGGGCGGCATTCTCTATTTTGGTGCGGATAAACCCTACAAGTACGACTTGGGGAAAGTGGAGACGCAGTTAGTCGTTTTGACCGACTGCCAGTTTGAGCGTTGGCTTTTTCTCGTCGAAGAATTGTTCGTCTTCGGTCGAGCCGTGCAGGGCCGTGGTTGAGCTCTTGCCGCTCTGGATGACTTGCGTCACCGCATCAAAGTAGCCCGTGCCGACTTCGCGCTGATGCTTAACAGCCGTAAAGCCGTGCGCAGCCGCTGCGAATTCAGCCTCTTGCAGCTCAACGAATGCGCTCATGTTGTTGCGCGCGTAGCCGTGTGCGAGATTGAACATCGAGTAGTTCAAGCTGTGGAAGCCAGCAAGCGTAATGAACTGGAATTTGTAGCCCATCGCGCCGAGTTCGCGCTGGAATTTGGCAATCGTCGATTCGTCGAGATTTTTCTTCCAGTTGAACGACGGAGAGCAGTTGTAAGCCAGCATTTTGCCGGGGTATTGCTTTTGAATGCCTTCCGCAAATTTGCGCGCAAAATCGAGATCAGGCTTGCCAGTTTCACACCAGATCAGGTCAGCGACGGCGGAGTACGCGAGGCCGCGTGACAGCGCTTGATCAAAGCCCGGCTTGGTTTTGTAGAAACCTTCAACGGTGCGCTCGCCGGTGCAATGCGGGCGATCATTTTCATCCACGTCGCTGGTCAGCAAATCAGCGGCTTCCGCATCAGTGCGAGCGAGCAGCACAGTGGGCGTGCCCATCACGTCCGCAGCAAAGCGCGCCGCGTAGAGTTTTTCCACCGCTTCACGCGTTGGCACGAGCACTTTGCCGCCCATGTGACCGCATTTTTTTACGCTCGCGAGTTGATCTTCAAAGTGAACGCCGGCGGCACCCGCGTCGATCATCGACTTCATCAGCTCGAACGCATTCAACACGCCACCGAAACCGGCTTCCGCATCCGCCACGATCGGCTGCATGTAATCGATGTCGTCCTTGCCTTCCATCCATTGAATCTGGTCAGCACGAAGCAATGTGTTGTTAATGCGCTTAACGACTGCGGGCACCGAGTTCACCGGATACAGCGATTGATCGGGATACATTTCACCGGCCAAGTTAGCGTCACCCGCGACCTGCCAGCCAGACAAATAAATCGCCTTGAGGCCGGCCTTGACTTGCTGCATCGCTTGATTGCCAGTCAACGCGCCGAGCGAGTTGACGAAGGGCATCGTGTGCAGCGAGTCCCACAGTTTTTCTGCGCCTTTTTTGGCTAGCGTGTGCTCGACGCCAGCGGTGCCACGCAGACGCACGACGTCCGCCGCGCTGTAGTTTCGCTTGACGCCTTTCCAGCGCGGGTTGGTCGCCCAATCTTTTTCAAGCGCGGTGGTTGCAGCGGCCATTTGGGCCTGAACTTTGGAGGGTGTGCTCATTGCGGGTTGCCTTTCAACGGGATCTAAAAATCATTCCTCACTTAGTTGCGATTCCTTCATTGCACAAAATGGAATCGCTCAAAGCATCTTGTTATTGCTTCGCAGCATAGGCTTTTTTTATGGAACATGCACGACTAATTTAAAAAAAGCTAATTAAAACAATGCTTTGCAATGCATTTTCATTCCACGAAAGCTTCCACGATGTGAAATTACGTTTTGACGATTGCGCTGCAACAATTGAAACCTGCTTCCATGCTTCATCGAAACTGGAAAAACTCCTGCAAATTCAAACGCTTTGAAAACGCAGTTGAAGTGGGATGAAGTTGAGTTGCATGCAGCGTCCGCGTGCAAAGCCAGCGCCACGGCGAAGGGGCGCACCAAAGCGCGCCACACCCTGCGCTCGCGAGGCTGTA
Organism: Burkholderiales bacterium; assembly: GCA_025354075.1. Taxonomy (GTDB): domain Bacteria; phylum Pseudomonadota; class Gammaproteobacteria; order Burkholderiales; family Casimicrobiaceae; genus Casimicrobium. The sequence goes on from JANXNO010000359.1 coordinate 4,879, forward strand.
GTAAACAAGCAACAAAAAAGCCCGGCACTTTCGTGCTCGGGCCTTTCGCGCGATGGAATTGCGACTACGTGAGCATGTCCGCCCAGATATTGCGCGCCCAACTGTTCGCGTACACGCCTTCGAGGACGTTTTGCTCCACCGATAGTCCGCCAGAGCCCGCAATGGGCACCATCGTCTTCTGCGCAGCGTCATAGCGATGCACCGAGGCAACATGAACCACGTTTTTGTCGTCGATGAAGCTGTAGCAGGTATTCGCAACCATTGGCGTTTGATTCACTGTGTCGCCTGTCAGCAGCGCAACGATTGCCGCAGCGCAGACCTTGCCGTGCTGGTTTGCCATGTGACCGGATTTGGGCATAGCAGGCGCAATTTGCAGGGCGTCGCCGAGAATGTGGACGTTTTTGACTGCCGTTGATTCGTACGTTAACCAATCAACCTGGCACCAACGCTTGTTAGAGTTATTGAGCCCGCTTGACGCAGCGATATTACCCGCGCGCATCGGCGGGATGACGTTCAGCACATCCGCCTTGAAGTCTTCGCCAAACGTCATTTTCAGCGTGTTGTTTGTAGCGTCAACGTCCTGAATATCCTGATTGTTGCGGTACTCGATCAAGCCTTTGAACTGTCCATTCCACGCTTTGGTAAACAGTCCCTTTTTCGAGGTGACATCTTCGTTCGCATCGAGAATGATGACCTTGGATTTCGGCTTCACCTGCTGGAAATACCACGCCACCTGACAGGCGCGCTCATACGGCCCCGGCGGGCAGCGATACGGCGCTTTCGGGATATGAATGGCGAACACGCCGCCGTCCTTCATTGCCACCAATTGATTGCGCAATGCGACCGTTTCCGGTCCTGCTTTCCATGCCGCGAGCACTTTGCCACGCGCGTCAGCAGAAGCAAGTCCGGGCAATGCATCAGGGATGAAATCGATGCCGGGCGAGAGCACCAGGCGGTCGTACGGCAACGACGTTCCATCGGCGAGTGCCAGCGTCTTTTTGTCGGGGTCGAAACCGGTCGCATCGCCCCTAACATGGCGCACGCCATACTTGGCGAGACCGCCGTACGCGACCGAAATATCGTTGATGGTTTTGGATCCACCGAGCACGAGATTGGATAGCGGGCACGAGACAAATTGTGCGTCGCGTTCGACCAGGGTTACGTCGATTTTTCCCTCGCTCCACATCGCAATGTATTTGGCGGCGGTTGCGCCGCCGTAGCCACCGCCGACGACTACGACTTTTGGTTTGGCGACGCCGCCCAGGCTGGCGCAACCGGTCACGCCGCCTGACGCCAACGTGCCAAGCAGCGATAACGCCCCAGCTGATTTAACGAAGTTGCGACGAGTACTTGTGCTATTCATGGTTGTGCCTCACTTCGCCTGTTTCGAAAAATAATCGGCCATCAGTGCGACCTGGTCGTCGCTGTAGGCCTTTGCCAATTGATGCATGATCGACGCAGGTAATTTTCCGTCGCGGTAGTCCTGCATTTTTTGCACGATCATGGCAGCGGATTGACCTGCAAGCGACGGCACGTCAGCCACACTTTTGCCGTTAGTCCCGTGACAGTTTGCGCACTGCGCGGCGAGGTTGCGACCCAGCGTTGGACTGACGGATGTTTGTGCAAACGCGGCCCCGACGTACATGCCCGTAAGCGCGGTCACAAGCGCCCCCGTCATCACCTGATAACTAAAACGATTCATGGAAATTCCTCCTTCGAGTGTTGACGATCACGTTCTGCATCGATTCTATGGCTCGGTACAACGCCCGAAACGAAATGTTTGCCCTATGCATATTCGGTTTTGTATCGCTGCGCACATTGCTGCGGAGCATGTCCTGAGCTTGACAAAGGAACGGGCATCCAGACTCACGAATCTCCCACACATAGTCGCGGGAGCGTAGCAGCTGCCTTGGCCGCGACTACAAAAATGTGCTGCGCACAGTCTGGATTCTCGCCTTCGAGGGGATTACAGTTCGCTGGCTTTTTCGCAGTAGCTTTCTGCTGCAATCACCAGCCCAAATAGGCTAATCTGCCAAAATGGCATTTATCGGTTATTAACCAAAATATAGGCTTAGCCCAATTAAAATAGGGATTTCGGGTAAAAGCTGTTGCCCGTTCAGCGACTATATGTATTCGCTAACTCAGCTGCCAGTCCAACATACACTGCGGGCGTCAATTCACGCAACAACGCTTTGGCATCTGACGGAATTTCCAGCGTCTCGATAAACGCCGCCAAAGCTTCCGGTGTAATCCGCTGACCACGCGTCAGCGCCTTCAACTGTTCGTACGCCCCTTCAACGCCGTAACGCCGCATCACTGTCTGAATTGGCTCGGCAAGCACTTCCCAGTTGCTATTGAGATCGGCGAGCATGTTGTCAGCGTTGACCTCCAGCTTGCCTACGCCTTGCTGCGCAGATACAAGGCCGAGCAGGCTGTAGCCCACCGCCACACCCATGTTGCGCAGCACGGTAGAGTCAGTCAAGTCACGCTGCCAGCGCGAGATCGGCAGCTTCTCGGCAAGGTGCCGTAACAACGCGTTGGCGAGCCCAAAATTACCTTCCGCATTTTCAAAATCAATCGGGTTGACTTTGTGCGGCATGGTGCTCGATCCCACCTCGCCGTCCTTCAAACGCTGTTTGAAAAAACCGAGCGAAATATAGCCCCACGTATCGCGACAAAAATCGATCAGGATCGTGTTCACGCGCGCCATCGCGTCGAACAATTCCGCCATGTAATCGTGCGGCTCGATCTGCGCGCTCATCGGCTGCCACGTTAAGCCGAGCGACTCAACGGTTGCTTTTGAAATTGCAGGCCAATCGACGTGAGGATACGCCGACAAATGCGCGTTGTAGTTGCCCACCGCACCATTCATCTTGGCACGCAACGGCACTGCCGCGATGTGCGAGCGCGCATGACGTAGACGAGCCACAAACAACGCCATTTCCTTTCCCATCGTGGTCGGCGTAGCCGCCTGACCATGAGTGCGCGACAGCATCGGCATTTCGGCGGTATTGATCGCGACCTTTGCCAGGGCCGCGATCAACGCGTCGAGTTGCGGCAGCAATACGCTATGCACGCCACGCTGCAACATCAATGCGTGCGATACGTTGTTGATGTCTTCCGACGTGCAGGCGAAATGCACAAATTCGCCATGCGGTGCCAACTCTGGCAACGCTTTGAATTTGTCCTTGATCCAGTATTCCACGGCCTTCACATCGTGATTGGTCGTCGCTTCAATGGCTTTCACGGCAGCCGCGTCATGCACGGAGAAGCGTTCGACGAGCCCGTCCAGAAACTGTGTCGCCGATGACGACAATGCGGGCAGCTCAGAAATATCTTCCGCTGCCGCGAGCGATTTAAGCCACGCAAATTCCACACGAACGCGCTCCCGGGTCAGCGCGAACTCGCTGAAAGCATCACCGAGCGCGTCCACCTTTTTTTGATAGCGACCGTCTAAAGGAGAAATGGCTTTGAGTGTGTCTAATGTGGGCATGCAGGTCGCGCGCAAGGGGCGCAAAGAAGAGGTGAATAGATCGTATTATCTTCGCTCGCGGGATTTCATTTGTGCGGCACCCGGAACGTGCTAGATTCAGGATGAGATCTTGACCATAAAAATAGAGCCCTATGAAACTCCTGCATTCACCCACCAGCCCCTTTGCGCGCAAGGTGAGGATTGTCGCCGCCGAAAAAAAGCTTGAGCTGGAGCTGGAAAAGGCTGACCCCTACAGCCCGGCATCCGAGGTCAGCAAGGTCAACCCGCTCGGCAAGGTGCCAGCGCTGATCATGGATGATGGCAGCAGCTTGTTTGATTCTCGGGTTATTGTTGAATACTTGGATGGTTTGTCGCCTGTCCATCGCTTGATCCCCGAAGCATCACGCGACCGGATCGCAGCGAAGCGCTGGGAAGCCATTGCCGATGGGCTGTGCGACGCCGCCTTGACCGCTCGGCTGGAGAACAATCGGCCCGATAAAAACGATTCCAGTACCCAGCAGATTGATCGACAACTCGGCAAAGTTGCGGCGTGCATTGAAGAGATGGCCCGTGAACTTGGCGAGCGTGAACACTGTGTTGGCAACGCGTTGAGCCTCGCCGATATCTCGGCGGGCTGTGCGTTGGGTTACCTGAAATTTCGCTTTCCCGAAATTATGTGGGAGGTCGCACAACCGAACCTCGCGAGACTCTATAAGAAGATGATGGCCCGCGCATCATTCAAGGCCACAGATCCGACCATAGTTTGATCAGTCTGTCCGCGAAAAAAGCCCGCCGCCATGGCGGGCTTTTTTGTGCTCAGCCGTTCCGTGTTTTCGTCGCATCGCGTGGCAGCTGGGGAACGCGCACGAAATCCACCAAGGCGACTTCTGCAGCCGTCGGGCGGCGTGTGAACAAACTCACAATGATGATCACGGCAAAGCCTAGCGGAACACCAAATACGCCGGCGGAGATCGGCAACATATCCCACCATGTATAGCTGCTGATGCTGCCCGTAATGCCAAACAAGCCCCGCAACCACGGGTAGTTCGTCGCCATGTAATAGAACGTGACCGCTACGCCCGAGAGCATGCCCGCGATTGCAGCGGTAGCCGTGGTGCGCTTCCAGAAAATACCCAGCACCAGTGCCGGGAAGAATCCGGAAGCCGCAAGAGAAAATGCCGCTGAAACCAGAAACAATATGTCCGCTGATTTGCGAGCGGCAACATAGGCGGCGAGCATCGCAACGCACAGTAAAAGCGCTTTGGATACGGAAATGCGCAGCGTGGTCGACGCTGACGGATTGACCATTTTGTAGTACACATCATGCGACAGCGCATTGGCAATGGTCAACAGCAACCCGTCCGCAGTGGACAGCGCGGCCGCCAGACCGCCGGCAGCAACAAGGCCGGAAATGACATACGGCAGACCGGCGATTTCCGGTGTTGCGAGCACCACGATGTCGCTTCCGATGGAGATTTCTGCGAGCTGCACGATGCCGTCGCGATTGATATCGGTGATGGAGAGCAACGTCGGATCAACCCTAGCCCAGGAGTTCACCCACGCTGGTAGTTTGGCGAATTCACTGCCAACCAGCATCGTGTAAATATCAAACTTCACCAGCACCGCGAGCGCTGGCGCCGTGATGTACAGAAGCGTGATGAAAAAGAGCGACCACACTACCGATTTGCGCGCTTCTTTTACGCCGGATGTGGTGTAGTAGCGCGTCAGTATGTGCGGCAATGCGGCGGTGCCCACCATCAGACAAAACACCAGCGCCAGAAAATTTTTACGTGCGATATTTTTTGCTGATTCGCTTTCAGCTGGATACGCCTCGCCGTGCCGTTGCGGCGGCACGCTTCGGGCACGCAGCGCCAGATCCCTGTTCCATGCGGCTTTCGCAGCGTTAACGTCTTTCGGGTACGTGTCTACTGCTTTTTGCGCGGCGAGCACGCTTTCCCCTGAAGCACGGCGGGCCTTGGCTTGATCGAGCGTGCCTTGCAGTTGCAGCTTGCCCTCTTCAAACGAGCCGGGCAGGCCCGCCAGCCTGATTTCAGCAACATCGGCACGATCCGCGAAAATTTTGCGCACGGCAATTTCTTTTGGATCGTTAAGCAGCTCCTTCTCGCGCGCCGACACTTTATCGAATACCGCGCCATAGGCAACCTGCGGGAGTGGATTGCCGGTGTGCTTCGCGGACAACCAGAACACGGGAATCATGTAGGCCAAAATCAAAATGATGTACTGCGCCACCTGTGTCCAGGTGACCGCGCGCATGCCGCCCAAAAAAGAGCAGACAAGGATGCCCGCGAGCCCCACGAACACGCCCTCGCCAAACGACAGCCCCGTCAGTTTTGAAGTGATCAACCCCACGCCATAAATCTGCGCAACAAGGTAGACGAACGAACACATGATCGCCACCATCACGCCCACCGAGCGCGCCGCGTGACCGCCGTAGCGTGCGCCGAGAAAGTCGGGGATGGTGTACTGGCCGAATTTGCGCAGATACGGCGCGAGAAACAGTGCGACCAGCACATAGCCGCCCGTCCACCCCATGATGAAAGCGAGCCCTGTATAACCCTGCAAATACAAAGTGCCCGCCAGCCCGATGAACGAGGCGGCAGACATCCAGTCGGCACCAGTCGCCATGCCGTTAAAAATAGCTGGCACGCGTCGCCCCGCCACGTAATATTCCGCTGCGTTGGTCGTGCGGCTCATCACGCCGATAGCCGCATAAAGCACCACCGTTGCCAGCAAGAAAACGTAGCCGATCCAGGTGCGCGTGAGTCCCACCCGCTCCAGCCAGCCAAGCAGCAGCACGAAGCCGATTACACCCACCGTGTACCAGGCGTAAATGCGTGTCAGCCTCGCGGTGAAGGCCCGTTGCGTGTCGGCGTCCGCTATGACTGCTCTCCTTCGCTCGTCTCGTCGAAGCCGTACTCGTGATCCAGTCGGTTCATATAGTGAGCGTAGAACCACACCAGCGCAACGTAGACAAGCAAGGCGCCTTGCGCGGCCATCCAGAACGAAAACGGCCAACCGAAAAAGTTGAAACTCAGCTCGCGTGCAAAGAAGGCAACGACGAAGGTCACCACGAAACCGATCACCATCAATATAGCGGTGACCCGAAGGTTTTTTCTCCAGTATTCACGCTGGCGTTGCGCCGTGTCCATACGCCCCTCCTTGGGGTGCACGCATGACGCCAGCGTAAAACATGGCGTCGACCCATCTTTTTGCAGATGCATGCACTCAACGAAGAGTAGCCGAAGTTTTCAGATTCGCAAATGAGGGATCACGCTCCCCTCCACCGACAGGGCAGCCAGCCGATTCGAAGCCCGATGCGCTAACTTACAGGCTTTGCTTCAACTGCTCCAGCACCGCCGGATTTTCGAGCGTCGAAATGTCCTGCGTAATCTCTTCGCCTTTGGCGATGGAGCGCAACAGGCGACGCATGATCTTGCCAGAACGTGTCTTCGGCAGATTGTCGCCAAAACGAATGTCTTTCGGCTTTGCAATCGGCCCGATTTCTTTGCCGACCCAATCGCGCAATTCCTTGGCGACGATTCGTGCGGCTTCAACGTCAACCGGGCGAGCGCCTTTAAGCACGACGAAGGCTGAAACCGCCTCGCCCGTGGTGTCATCAGGCCGTCCTACAACGGCTGCTTCAGCGACCAGCGGATTGGACACCAGCGCCGATTCAATCTCCATCGTGCCGAGACGATGGCCGGACACATTGAGCACATCATCAATACGCCCGGTGATGCGGAAATTGCCGGTTACCGCATCGCGCACTGCGCCGTCGCCCGCGAGGTAATAACCCTTGAGCTCTGGCGGGAAGTACGCAGACTTGAAGCGCTCTGGGTCACCCCAGATGGTGCGAATCATTGACGGCCACGGCTTTTTCACGACCAGAATACCGCCGTGACCATTGGCAACATCCGCGCCCATCTCATCCACAATCGCTGCTTCAATGCCCGGCAATGGCAATGTGCAGGAACCGGGCACCAGCGGTGTCACGCCAGGCAGCGGCGTGATCATGTGACCGCCGGTTTCGGTTTGCCAGAAGGTGTCAACAATCGGGCAGCGCTCGCCGCCGATGTTTTTGAAGTACCACATCCATGCTTCAGGATTGATCGGCTCGCCGACTGATCCGAGCAGCCGCAGCGAAGACAAATCATATTTGTCCGGCGCGAAATCAGACGCAGTGGACGCGGCCTTGATCAGCGAACGAATCGCCGTCGGCGCGGTGTAGAAAACGCTGCATTTGTGGCGTTGAATCATCTCCCAGAAGCGTCCGGCGTTCGGGAAAGTCGGCACGCCTTCAAAGATGATTTGTGTCGCACCGACCGCGAGCGGTCCATACGCAACATAGGTGTGCCCCGTCACCCAGCCCACGTCGGCGGTACACCAGAAAATATCTGTCGGCTTGATGTCGAACGTCCACTTCATGGTCAACATTGCGTGCAGCAAATAGCCGCCGGTGGAATGCTGAACGCCCTTCGGTTTGCCGGTGGAACCGGAGGTGTAGAGCACAAACAGCGGATGCTCGGCACTGACCATTTCCGGCGCGCATTCGTCGGATGAACCGCCTTCCACTTTTGACCAGTCGATGTCGCGGGTGCCTGCTGCGACCTTGCCGCCGGTGCGTCGATAGACGATGGTGTGCCGCACAGCCTCACAGCCGCCCATCGCGTAAGCCTCGTCCACAGCGGGTTTCAGCGCGATCGCCTTGCCCCCGCGCATCTGTTCATCAGCCGCGATCACGAGCGTTGCGCCCACGTCGACGACGCGCTCCTGCAAGCTCTTGGCTGAGAAGCCCCCGAACACCACCGAGTGCGTCACGCCGATGCGGGCGCACGCCTGCATGGCAACCACGGCTTCAATCGACATCGGCATGTAGACAATCGCCCGGTCACCTTTTTTGTAGCCGAGCTGCTTGAGTCCGTTGGCAAATCGGCACACGCGGGCGTACAAATCGCCGTAAGTAATTTCGGTGACCTTGCCGTCATCTGCCTCGAAAATAATAGCGACCTTGTCTTCGGTCGGCGTGCTGATGTGGCGGTCGAGACAGTTGTAGGAGGCGTTAAGCTCGCCGTCTTCAAACCATTTGAAAAACGGCGCGTTGCTGTCATCAAGCGACTTGGTAAATGGCTTGGCCCAGATCAGGTGCTCAGCAGCCAGATCGCCCCAGAACGCAGGATAGTCGGCGGCCGCTTTGGCCAGCATCGCCTGAACGTCCGCCGGCTTCACGTTGGCCTGAGCGGTGAACGCGGCGGATGGCGGGAACACGCGATTCTCAACTAGCACTGATTCGATGGCAGACATGGCTTTCCTCCTTGATTGCTTGGCTTGCGCGAGCAATGTATCACTCGCAGATTCCCGGCGTGAGCCAGAGAAGCAGACTGCACGTTAGCGGTATTGATTGACGCGAGTCTTACATAAGACATGAGCACAGCTTTTATGTGAAAGTCTCATTGAATATGGGCACGGATACCCGAATTTGTTTAAGTCGACTTGACAAGTATTTGCTGTTTACCCCCAATGCCAGCTGGGTTACATCGCAAAGTTGCTGCTACCAAGCGCCCAAAACTACCCGTCGCAGCAGACAGTTTCTTCCAGACACGGGTGCTAAACTGCGTCGCCGAATGTTCCGGTGTCACCCGCTAAATCCGCCGTGGATTGCTCCATGCGCGGCACAGCGCCAAATCGTCATGAGCTCTCCACCGTCGCCCGCGAACCCAACCCGCAAAATGCGGCCTTTGCCCGCTGTCATATTCTCCAGCCGCTGGCTGCAATTACCGTTGTATCTTGGACTGATCGTTGCGCAAATGGTCTACGTCTTTCATTTCTGGGTCGAACTGGTCCACCTGATTGAAGCGGCGTTTGGATCGGCGGATGCGGTGCGGATCATCGCCGCCTCAGTGCAGCCCTGCGACGCGAGCGTCGCGCTCGCGGCCGACAAGGTCTGCGCCGCACCGCCTACCAAACTCACCGAAACGCTCATCATGCTGCTGGTGTTGGGCCTCATTGACGTGGTCATGATTTCCAACCTGTTGATCATGGTCATCGTCGGCGGCTACGAGACTTTCGTGTCGCGCATGGATCTTGAAAACCATCCCGACCAGCCGGAGTGGCTTTCGCACGTGAATGCATCGGTACTCAAGGTCAAACTAGCCACCGCGATCATTGGCATCTCGTCGATTCACTTGCTAAAAACGTTTATCAACGCGGAGCAGTACAGCGAAAAAACATTGATCGCGCAAACGGTGATTCACACCGTTTTTCTGCTCTCCGCCATGGCCATTGCCATGACGGACCGCATGATGGCACCAACGCCCTCGGCGCATTGACGGCAGCACGCGACGCCACCTACTTAAACGCATCTCCGCGAATTTCTGCCGCAATGACCATGACGACTACCATCAAATACACCGATTTCGTTGAATCCATACGGGCCGCGTTGCAGTTCATCAGCTTCTACCATCCGCAGGACTACATCGAGCATCTGGCGCGCGCCTACGAGGCTGAAGCATCGCCCGCCGCAAAGGACGCAATTGCGCAAATCCTCACCAATTCGAAGATGTGCGCCGAGGGTCATCGCCCCATTTGTCAGGACACCGGCATCGTCAACGTATTCCTCAAAATCGGCATGAACGTGCGGCTCGAAGGCTTCCCCGGCTCGGTGACCGACGCCGCGAATGAAGGGGTTCGTCAGGCTTACCTCGACCCGGACAATAAGCTGCGCGGCTCGATCGTCGCCGACCCTGAATTTGCCCGCAAAAACACCGGCGACAACACGCCTGCCGTCGTGCACATGGAGCTGGTGACCGGCAACACCATTGACGTGAACGTCGCAGCCAAGGGCGGAGGCAGCGAAAACAAGAGCAAATTCGTGATGATGAATCCCAGCGATTCGCTGGTCGACTGGGTGCTGAAAACGGTGCCGACGATGGGCGCGGGCTGGTGCCCGCCTGGCATGCTCGGCATCGGCATTGGTGGCACCGCCGAGAAAGCAATGTTGATAGCCAAAGAAGTGTTGATGGAACCGATCAACATGTACGAATTGCTCAAGCGCGGCCCGCAAAACAAAACCGAAGAATTGCGCATCGAACTTTATCAAAAGGTCAACGCGCTTGGTATCGGCGCGCAGGGGCTCGGCGGCTTGTCGACCGTGCTCGACATCAAGATTGCGATGTACCCGACGCATGCCGTGGGCAAACCGGTGGCGATGATTCCAAACTGTGCGGCAACCCGTCACGCCCATTTCGTGCTCGATGGTTCCGGCCCCACGTATTGCGAGCCGCCCCCCCTCTCGACGTGGCCGAACGTGCATTGGACGCCGGACTTAAAAACCTCTACCCGTGTCGATCTCGACACGCTGACCAAAGCGGAAGTCGCTAGTTGGAAACCCGGCCAAACCCTGCTGCTGAACGGCAAGATGTTGACCGGACGTGATGCCGCGCATAAGCGCATCAACGACATGTTGGCGAAGGGTGAAAAGATACCCGTTGACTTCGCTAACCGCGTGATTTATTACGTCGGCCCGGTGGATCCCGTGCGCGACGAGGTCGTCGGCCCCGCAGGCCCGACCACGGCCACGCGCATGGACAAATTCACCGAGATGATGTTGGCACAGACCGGCCTCATCGCCATGATCGGCAAGGCCGAACGCGGCCCCACCGGGATTGAGGCGATCAAAAAGCACAAGGCGGCGTATCTGATGGCCGTCGGCGGCGCGGCGTATCTCGTCTCTAAGGCGATCATCGGAGCCAAAGTATTGGGTTTCGAGGACCTCGGTATGGAGGCAATTTACGAGTTTGAAGTGCGCGATATGCCAGTAACGGTAGCGGTCGATTCAAACGGCACCAGCGTGCATGAAACCGGGCCGAAAGAATGGCAACGCCGAATCGGCAAGATTGCTGTAGTCACTGGCTAACGTAACCTTGTTAACCTTGCGGTGATGCTCGAATACTTCACCCCATTCAACGGCCTGCTAGCAGGCGCCATCCTCGCTGTGCTTGCCATTGGCGTGTGGATTGGCAGTCGCCGGACGCGACGAACGCTGCGCACGCTCACGGATGCCACCCGCTCGCTTTCGCAGGGGGACTTTCAAGTTGAGGTGCCGATTCGTTCGCGCGGTCCCGCTGGCGAGCTGGCGCGTGCGTTTAACGAAATGGCTCATCAGCTCGCGGCCAGCCGTGCGCAGATCACCAACTACCAAAAGTCGCTTGAGTCCCGCGTGCGTGAGCGCACCAAGGAACTGCATACCGCGACGCAACGCGCGGTACAAATCGCACAAACAGATCCGCTCACCGGTCTGCCCAACCGGCTGTTGTTTCGCACCAAACTTGAAGAAGCGATCAAAACTGCGGCCGCCGACAAAAGCCGTATTGCCGTGCTGTTTGTCGATCTTGATTTTTTCAAGAACTTTAACGACAGTCTGGGCCATGACGCGGGCGATGATGTGTTGCGCACCGCCGGTGCACGACTCAAGGACGCCGTCCGCCAGGACGACGTGGTAGCCCGTTTTGGCGGTGACGAATTCGTGGTGCTGATCACCCGCCTTGAGGCGCAGCACGCCGCTCACGTAGCTTTGACGGTTGCGGAGGACATCATCGAGGCGCTGGGGCAGCCGATCGAGGTGTCAAACACCCGTCGCAACATGCCCGCGTGTGTCGGTATTGCGCTCTATCCGCAGGATGGCGCGGACGCCAGCGAGCTGATGAAAAATGCCGACACGGCGATGTATGCGGCCAAGCAGGCTGGGCGTAATCGCATTGAGCACTTTTCCGGAGGCTCAAGCCGTCAGCAGGCACAGCGAACCCAGTTTGAAACCGACATCCGGCGCGGTATTTCGGCAGGTGAATTTTTTCTGATGTTTCAACCGCAGGTTGATGCGGCAACGGGATCGCCCACTGGTCTGGAAGCGCTGCTGCGCTGGCGGCATCACACGCGGGGCCTGATCCAGCCGGGCGACTTCATCACCGTGGCGGAAGAAAGCGGCATCATCAATCCGCTGGGCCAACGCGCGCTGGAGATGGCGTGTGAGCAGTTTAAGGTCTGGCAGTCACAGGACATTCACCCACGCATTTCAGTGAATGTATCGGCGCGCCAGTTGCAGGATCCGAACTGGCTCAAATCAGTTGATACCGTGATCCAGAAAACCGGTATTCCCCCGCAGTACCTTGATCTTGAAATCACCGAATCAATGCTCGTCGGCAACCCGCAAAACGTGATCGATACGCTCGACACCCTGGGGCAGATGGGCGTGACGCTGACACTGGATGACTTTGGCACCGGCTACTCAAGCCTGTCTTACCTGACACGGCTGCCGTTTCACACCATCAAAATTGACCGCAGCTTTATTCAGCACATCGACGAGAAGCCGCGCCGTGGCATCGTACAGGCCATCGTCGCCATTGCCCACACGCTCGGTATGCGCGTCATCGCAGAAGGCGTCGAAACGCCGCTGCAGCTATCCATCATCCGCGACATCGGCTGCGAAGAAATCCAGGGCTTCTATCTGTCAAAACCGCTGGAAGCGCACGCCATCGAAGCCTGGTGGCGAACGCAGATTGATAACGTAGGCTTGATGACGCTTTAAGCGCGCGGCAAGGTAACGCCGCTCTGCCCCTGATACTTGCCGCCGCGATCTTTGTATGAGGTGCCACACACTTCGTCGCTCTCAAAAAACAGCACCTGCGCGCAGCCCTCACCGGCGTAAATTTTTGCCGGCAACGGTGTGGTGTTCGAGAACTCCAGGGTCACATAGCCTTCCCATTCGGGCTCAAACGGCGTCACGTTGACGAT
>JANXNO010000366.1 GCA_025354075.1 Burkholderiales bacterium
CAGTGGGGCGCGCTCGACTTTGCAGGCGGCACCGTGGTGCACATTAACGCCGGTGTTGCTGGTTTGGTCGGTGCCTATCTGGTCGGCAAGCGCGTTGGTTACGGCAAAGAAGCCTTTCCACCGCACTCGTTGACATTGACCATGGTCGGCGCTTCGCTGCTGTGGGTGGGCTGGTTCGGCTTTAACGCAGGTTCAGCACTCGAAGCTAACGGTACGGCCGGTCTGGCATTCATGAATACGTTCGTGGCAACTGCTGCGGCCGTGCTGTCATGGATCTTTGCTGAGTGGTTCCTCAAGGGTAAGCCTTCGATGTTGGGTGGCGCATCGGGTGCCGTTGCAGGTTTGGTGGCGATCACGCCAGCCGCCGGTAACGTCGGCCTGATGGGGGCGCTGATCATCGGCTTGCTGGCGGGTGTGATCTGCCTATGGGGTGTCACCGGTCTCAAGAAAATGCTCAAAGCGGACGACGCGTTGGATGTGTTCGGCGTGCATGCGCTAGGCGGCATCTTTGGCGCGCTGGCCACGGGTATCTTCAACAGCCCTAACCTGGGTGGCCCAAGCTTCGTGGCCGACTGGGTCACGGCTGCGCTGACCAAGCCTGCTGACTACTCGATCATGGCGCAGTTCATCGTTCAGGCCAAGGCAGTCGGTCTGACCGTAGTGTGGACGGCGGTTGTCGCCTTCATCGCGTTCAAAGTGGCTGACCTGATCGTAGGTTTGCGCGTGTCGGACGACGAGCAACGCGAAGGCCTCGACATCGTGTCGCACGGCGAAAGCGCTTACAACCGGTAAGCGTCGCGCAAACATCCCGACCTTCGTTTACCGGGATGCAGCAACAAAAAACCCGCTTCGGCGGGTTTTTTTTTACCTACTCGGGAATGTTCGGCCACATTTTTTGCCGTCATCCTCGCCAACGGGCGGGGATCCAGACGGCCGCAAACTGGGAGAAAAGTTTGACGCAACCGCGATAGCGCGCTTTCAGACTTCCCGGTGGTGCCGAGAACGACGCCATCAAAGAATCAATGCGCCCCACCACCACCAACAGCCCCACCCAACTTCGGCTTGGCTAGCCAAACGACGCCAATCAAAACGAAGAACAGCGCCGCTGACAAATAAAACAAATCGGTCACGGCCATCGTGTAAGCCTGCTGATCAATCATGCGCGTGATGTTTGCCATTGCCTGCTCATTGCTCATGCCGCTGGCAATCAGTTGACTGATCGTCTGCGTCGCCGTGGTATTGGTTGCGTTGATCGCTTCGGTGAGTTGCGCATGATGCAGAATGGCGCGGTCTTCCCAGATCGTGGTGAACAGCGACGTGCCGATCGCGCCCGCAGTGATGCGCACAAAGTTCGACAGCCCTGCAGCCGACGGCATGCGCTCGGGCGGCAAACCGGAGAACACAATCGCCTGCAACGGAATGAAGAAAAAAGCCATAGCCGCACCCTGCAAAATCGTCGGAATCAGGATGGTCATGAAGTCCGCTTGCGTATTGAAATGCGAGCGCATCCACAGTACCAAACCGAATCCGATAAACGCGACTGTCGCCAATTTGCGCGGATCAATCTTGCCAATGTTTTTGCCGACCCACGGCGAAATGATGATCGCCAGAATGCCCACCGGCGCGGTCGCAAGCCCCGCCCACGTTGCGGTGTAGCCCATGTACTGCTGCAACCACAGCGGCAGCAAAACCACATTGCCGAAGAACAAACCGTAGGCAATCGATAACGACAGCGTCCCTGTGACGAAATTGCGCCGAGCGAACAATCGCAAGTCAACAATCGGATGCTTGTCGGTCAACTCCCACGCTAGGAAGAACATGAAACTCACAGCGGCCACCACAGCCAGTGTGATGATTTGCGCCGACGAGAACCAGTCCAACTCCTTGCCCTTGTCGATCATGATTTGCATAGAACCGACGAATAGCACCAGCAGCACCAGGCCCACGTAGTCCAGTGGCACACGGCGTGGTCCCGGATCGCGTTTGCGATAGATGGACCAGGTCAGTGCGGCTGCTCCCAACCCCACCGGGATGTTGATATAGAAAATCCACGGCCACGAAATGTTGTCAGTGATCCAGCCGCCGAGCAGCGGCCCTGCGACCGGCGCAACAAGCACCGTCATCGCCCACATCGCCATCGCGGTGCCCGCTTTCGCTGCGGGATAACTCGCGAGCAATAACGT
>JANXNO010000398.1 GCA_025354075.1 Burkholderiales bacterium
CGGCACCTCGGTGCCGGTCGTCCTCTTCGTTGACCCCGCCCGGCTCGCCGGACGCACCGTGGCAAGGCTTGGCATCATCGCGCCGCAAAATCCACGTCCTGTGGCGCTCGAAATTGAATTAGGCCCGGTGCTCGCGCAGCCACGATTGACGACCGCTATTCGGCTGGGTGCCACGCAATCGGTCATCGGCGTGGCTCAGCTCTCCGACGGCACGCTCTGGCAACATGCGATTGCTGTGTTGCTGACAGGCAGCGCCTGTTTTGACGGAACCTAGCTCAAGATGAACAACGAACCTGTCCCCGGCCGCAACGCCCGCCTGATCGTGCCGCCACTGGTGCGCGCGGGCGAGGAATTTCAGGTGCGGCTGTTGATTCAGCATCCCATGGAGACCGGCTTTCGCCGTGACGTGCAGGGCGACATCATTGAGGTGAATTTGCTCGAATCGTTGTCGCTCGATTTTGAAGGTCAGTCCGTGTTCACGGCACGCTCGATGAACGCGCTCACCGCCAATCCGTTTCTGGTCTTTGTTGTGGCTCTGAAGCAAAGTGGCCGTTTCAATGCGCGCTGGCTCGACCAGCGCGGCAACGCTGGATCAATCAGCGCGAGCGTGCGGGTTGTCGCCGCATAAATACGGACGCGCCCTAATCGCGTCGCTGCTGGCCGCGACCGCTGCGACGGGCGCACACTCGCAAGCTGCGACGTCGCAACTGTTCATTGCGAAGAGCGCCGTTCGTTCAGGCTCCACTTTCACCAGCGCCACCATTCAAGCGCAGCAGAAAGATGACGACCTCAACCCCGGCATGTTGTGGGTTGATCAGGGGCGCGAATTATTCGCGAAGGATTGCACGAACTGCCATGCAGACGCAAAAGGCCTGGCCACAAAACTGCCGCGTTTGCACACTGATGGCAGCGTGGTCACGCTTGAGAAACAGATCCATCACTGCCAGACCGAACGCGTGAAAAAACCCGCGTACGCTATGGAGGGCCAGCCGCTCCTTGCGCTGACGACGTACCTCGCATTCTCGTCACGCGGGCTCGCGCAACAAGTGCCCGCGAACATCACGCAAAGTGCGGCATGGCAACGCGCGCACAACGAATTCACAAGGGTGCAAGGCAAGCTCGATTTCAACTGTCGCGCTTGCCACGATCAACTCTACGGCAAACGCGTGCGCAACCAAAACATCAGTCAGGGCTACGGCGTCGGCTATCCAGCGTATCGCGTGGAATGGCAGATGTTGGGCTCGCTCAATCGCCGGTTGCGTGCGTGCTTTTTTGGCATGGAAACAGTGGTGCCTGCCGCGACTGATCCGATCCTCGCCGACCTTGAGTTTTATCTGGTGTGGCGGGCGCAGGGCTTGCCAATTGAAGCGCCGGCGGTGCGCCGCTGACAAATTGATTGCTCATCAGCTTTTCGTTGTAAGCCCCATCGAATTTGGGCTGATCGGCCATATTTGTGAATAGTCAATTATCGGCAAAACTAGCCGTTAGCCCCAGATGAAACGGCACTTTAGCTAAAAAGCTGATGCTCAATTAGCCTTCGCGCCCGCCATCACCCAGGCCCCAATCTTCGCGCGTTCTTCTTCGGTAATTTGTGTCGCATTGCTCATCGGCATGATGCGCGTTACCACCGCCTGCTGATACATCGCTTGTGCGTTTTTCACGATCAGTTCGGGCGTGTGCAGCTGAATGTTTTTCGAGATGACTTGCGCGTTGTGACACATCGCGCAGCGTTGCTCGACGATGGTTTGAATCTCGGCGAATTTCGGTACCGCTGCGACAGCAACAGCAGGCTGTGGCGCAGGCGCGATCCAGATGGCCACACCCGCAAGAATCGCGGCACCCGCCGCGAACCATTGATACTGTTTTTTGCCCTTCAGTTTCAACACAAAAAACTGCCGGATCAACACACCCGCGAGCATGATCAGCGTCAGCACCAGCCAGTTGAACGGTGCGCCGTAAGTCATGCTGTAGTGGTTCGACAACATGGCGAACAGCACGGGTAATGTGAAGTAGGTGTTGTGAACGCTGCGCTGTTTTGCGCGCATCGGATGAATCGGGTCGGGCGTCTGGCCCGCCTTCATCGCGGCCACTGTTTTGCGTTGCCCCGGAATGATCACCATCGCCACGTTCGCGCTCATCGCGGTGGCGAGCATCGCGCCGGTGAGCAAAAACGCAGCGCGTCCTGCGAACAAATGGCACGCGATAAACGTTGCGATGATGACGTAGACGAACACCAGAACGCCAACGATCAAGTCGCCGTTTTTCTTCTGCCCGAACACGCGACAAATGCCGTCGTACACCACCCAACCCATGATGAGATACACCAGCGACGCTGCGATGGCCCCAGCCGACGAGCCCCACGCAAAGACGTTTTTGTCGATGAGAAATGTTTGCGCGTTGAATAGATACAGCACGACGAACAGCGCAAAGCCGCTCATCCACGTCCAGTAACTTTCCCAGTAGAACCAGTGCAAGTGTTCGGGCAATTGTTTGGGAGCCACCATGTACTTTTGCGGGTTGTAAAAACCGCCGCCATGAACGGCCCACAGCTCGCCGTCAACACCTTTTTCTTTCAGCGCGGGATCGGTCGGTTTGACCAGACTGCTGTCGAGAAACACGAAGTAAAACGACGAGCCGATCCACGCGATGCCGACGATCACATGCAGCCAGCGCAGCAGCAGATTCAGCCAGTCAAAAATGTAAGATTCCATCGCCTAGCTTCCCCGATACGTTGAATAAGTCCATGGCGAACACACCAGCGGCACGTGATAGTTGCCGCCGTCTTCGGCAATGCCAAAATCAATGGGCACCACATCCACAAACGCAGGATCGGGCAGCTTCATACCCGTGCTGCGAAAGTGTTCGCCAATGTGAAACACGAGGCGGTAGCGGCCACGCTTGACCTCGGCATCTTTCAGTAGCGGCGCATCGGTGCGGCCATCAGCGTTGGTGCGGGTGGAGACTAGCAACTTGGGAGTTGCATCGTCCATTGAGTAAAGCTCAATCGCCACGTTCGGCGCAGGCCCGCCGTGTACTGTGTCGAGAATATGAGTGGAGAGTTTCCCCATGAGAAATTACTCCGTGATGATGTCGAGCAAGCGCAAGCGAGCGATCTCGCCGACCTGCATCAGGTTGTTGTTGAACTCCATCGCGCGGGTATTGGTCAGGCGCGAAGTCACAGCAGCGAATATCGCGTCCTGCGTGTTGTTGCGCACGGCGATGATGAACGGAAAGCCGAATTTTTCGCGATACCCTGCGTTGTGTTCGCGCAGTTGCATGACCAGCGCCGCTGTCATCGCGGTGAGTCCCGCGCCCGCTTGCTCGCTGGTGGATTCGCTGGTGAGCGAACCCGAAGCGGCCTCTTTACCGGCAAGTTCCGGGTGTGAGTTAAGCAGCTTGAGTTTTTCGTCGTCGCTCGCTGATTGCACAGTGGCGACGAGTGCTGCTTGGACGGCTGCGCGTGACGCGAAACCGGTTGCTGGTTTCAGCGCGAATGCACGCTCGGCAATCCACGGCGAATGCTCGTACACCGCGCCGAATGCAGATGAGAATTCGGCCGGGGAGAAATTATTGATTTGAGTCAGAGTTGGCATGCTGTTTGGTCTGGCTCCCTCTCCCGCAGGCGCCGCGACAGGATTGTCGCTTGCGGCTCCGGGGTTGGGGTGAGGATGGCTGCTTTCGGCTTGCTACTAATTAATGCGCGTCCGCTTGCATAGCTGCATTGATCGCGGCATTAGCATCGCCACTCGCACCATTGAAGAACAGATTAAGCGCAAGCGCCGCAATCGACGTCAACAGAATGCCAGACTCGATCAACGGATGAATGCCATGCGGCATCCACTGTTTGAAGTTCGGCGCGATCAGCGGAATCATGCCGATGCCGATGGACACCGCGACGATCAGCGAGTTGTAACGGTTGCCCTTGAAATCGACCCCGGACAGGATGCGGATGCCGGTCGCTGCGACCATGCCGAACATCACGAGGCCCGCGCCGCCGAGCACGACGGTCGGCAGCGATTCAACCAGCGCCGCCATCTTCGGCAACAGGCCGAGCACGATCATGATGACGCCGCCTGCGACGCAGACGAATCGGCTCTTGACGCCGGTCACGGCGACGAGGCCAACGTTCTGCGAAAAACTGGTGTACGGAAAGGTGTTGAAAATGCCGCCGATCAACGTACCGAGACCGTCGGTACGCAGGCCGCGACTCAGCGCTGGTTGATCAACCTTGCGATCTGTCATTTCACCGAGCGCCAAGAACATCCCCGTAGATTCAATCATCACCACGATCATGACCAGTGTCATGGTCAGGATCATCACCGCGTCGAACTGCGGCATGCCAAACGAAAACGGCATCACGAATTCGAACCACGCGGCCTTGCCGACTTTGTCGAAATTCATCAAGCCGAACGCGGTGGCGACCACGCCGCCGATGATGATGCCGAGCAGCACGGAAATGTTGGCAATGAAACCCTTGGCATACTTCGCGATCACCAGAATGGACACCAGTACCAGCGCCGCGATACCGACGCCGGTGAGTTCAGCATACTTGGGATTAGGCACGCTTGGCACCAGCGCAACGCCTTTTGGGATTGCAGGGAAGGCGGAGCCGGGGGACGTCGCCGCAGCGGTCGCGTCGGCGAGCCATTTAGCGTGCTCCGGGTTGACCACCGACGGCGCGGTCGGTCCGAACGGATTGCCAAAAATCCAGTTGATGCCGACTCGCATCAGGCTGATGCCGATGACCGCGATGATGGTGCCTGTGACCACCGGTGGAAAAAATCGCAGCATGCGGCTGACGATAGGCGCAATGGCTATTGAGATGACGCCTGCTCCGATGATCGATCCGAAGATCAGCTGCGCGCCTGCAATGCCCGGATTGGCGTTGGCAATCGCAATCATCGGCGCGACTGATGCAAACGTCACGCCCATCATGACCGGCAGCCGAATGCCGAACCATTGCGTCGCGCCAAACGCCTGAATCAGCGTGACCACACCACAACAGAACAGATCGGCTGAAATCAGCAACGCAACCTGGTCTGGTGTGAGCTTCAACGCCCGCCCAATGATGAGCGGCACGGCGACCGCGCCGGCATACATCACCAGCACATGTTGCAGCCCCAGCGCGCCAAGGCGCGGTAAC
>JANXNO010000402.1 GCA_025354075.1 Burkholderiales bacterium
GTCGGAGGGCAACGTGGTGGAGCAGGGCGACTCGGACGCGCTGTATGCCGCACCTAAGGCTGCATACACGCGCAAATTGCTGGACTCGATTCCTAAAGGGCTGTCTGCCGCGCACGTTTGACGCACAGGCGATGAGTCGCGGTTTCTGACCAGCGGCCTTGTTCGTGCGCGCAATTGAGTGTCTCCGGTGACGGCGCAACCATCTCGTATCTCCGAGCGGAGCACGCGTCTGACGTCGCCCCTGAACTGGCGATCGCCGGCGAATCTAGCTTGATTCGAATGTGTCATCGCGATAGCCATCTTCGTTTTGAGTGTTGCAACAGCGCAACGACAGTAAAGCAACTTGTGGCTGAAAGCCTTATTGAAATTGGGCTGAACGATCTTTTACCGATAAGTCGACTTTATGATTAGAATGGCTAAAAGCACCGTGGCGAAAGCATTTATGACAAAAGGTGTTCGATTGATGCACGTTTGCATCGTAAATCCTGTGGTGCCCTGTTTCGGCATGCCACACTGCCTTCGAAAATTAAACTGTATATAAATCAAATACTTGCGAATATTCGCCGTTCGGCTTCCAAACTGGCGGACGATTGGCTTGCCGACGTAACCCCGCAGAATTGGGTAGCCTAAATGACTTCCTGATGACAAAATTACAAGGTCATCCTACCAACCGCCCGCACTGGGTTTTCAGGGGTTTTTTTATGATTCAGAAGAGACAATTGGCTGTCGCTATCGCGGCAACCTTTGTGGCCGCAGGGGTTGCTTACTCGCAATCAACACCGCAAAAGGTCGAAAAAGTTGAAGTGACAGGTTCGCTGATTAAGCGCGTTGACGCCGAGTCAGCTTCGCCTATTCAGATCATCACGCGTGCCGATATCGAGCGCTCCGGTGCCACCACCATCGCCGAGGTGTTGAAGCGCTTGCCTGCAACCAACGCGGGTACTTTTAACGAAGCCGGCGTTGCCAGCTTCTCTCCCGGAGCGTCGTCTGCCTCCTTACGCGGATTGGGTGGCGCGGCCACGTTGGTGCTCATCAATGGTCGTCGTATCGCACCGTTTGGTTTCGCGTCTGGCGGTCAAACCACCTTCGTTGATCTGAATGGTATTCCACTCAGCGTAGTCGAGCGCGTTGAGGTGCTGCTTGACGGAGCCTCCGCGATCTACGGTTCTGAGGCGATGGCCGGTGTGATTAACATCATCACTCGCAAAGATTACAAAGGCGTCGAAGTCAGCGCGACCGTTGGCACGTCCTCCCGTTCAGATGCGTCGTCGAAATCCGCTGTTTTGACCGCCGGTATGGGTTCTCTCGCTGCCAACGGATACAACGTGTTCGGCAGCCTGAGCTATGGATCGCAAGACGCGCTGTATGCGAACGAGCGTCCTTTGACGCGTGACGCAGACTATCGTCGTTTCGGCTCTCTTGATCGTCGCTCAAGCTACTCCAACCCGGGTAACGCTTACAACACGGCTAATACTGCCTTTGTTGGCGCTCTGGCGGGTTGCGCGTTGATTGGAACCGCCGCAGACGCAGGTCTGAACGGGCGCTGCTTGTACGACTTCGCCAAATACACCGCGTTGACGCCAAAATCCGAGAAGTTAAGCGCTTTCTTCGGCGGCGTGTTGAATCTCAACAGCAACTGGCAGCTGTTCTCCGATTTGAATGTGACGCAAAACAAGTTCAATCAGGGCGGACCGAGCTACAACGTCGCCACGTACGGCTACAACGGAATTATTTTGCCGTCCACCAATCCACAAAACACGTTTGGTCGTGACGTGGCTGTGCGGTATCGCCTGAATGACGTGCCCTTGTCAACCGACGTTGATTCCAAGACGCTACGCTTCACTGGCGGTATTCGTGGTGAACTGATGGGCTGGGATACCGAGGCTGCATTGCTGTACTCGGGTTCAAACACGGACGTGATTTACAAAGGCTTCACACGCGACAGCGTTCTTGCGGATGGCCTGCTGGTTGACGGCACCAATCGCGTCGCAAATGGCGTGACACTGGGCAATTTGTCGGCCGATTTGCGGTCGCGGCTCTACCCGTCATTGAGCAACAATGGCAAAACATCCACCACCAGCATTGATGCTCGTGCAACCAGAGAGTTCGGACAGCTCCCCGGTGGAGCAATGGGCGTAGCGATTGGCGCTGACTACCGTCGCGAATCGTTTAAGACCGTGCCAGACGCTTTGGTTCAGGCAGGTGAGATCGGCGCGCTGGGTGCGTCGTCGGCTGATGGCTCACGCAACGTGAGCGCCGCCTTTGTTGAAATCTCAGCTCCCCTGTTTCAGGGCCTGGAAACGCAGTTTGCAGGACGCATCGACAGCTATAGCGACTTCGGTAGCAAATTCACGCCTAAAGTTGGGTTTAAGTGGAAAGCGCTGAAAAACGTGGCGTTCCGTGGCACTTACGCGGAAGGCTTCCGTGCACCATCTCTGACGGAGACGTCGGGCAGCCCAACACGCGGCTTTTACAGCAGCATTCGTGATCCTAAGCTCTGCCCTGTGCCGAGCGATACCAATCCAAACTGCTCGCTCACCGTCCCTGGCACTTCAGGTTCCAACCCGAACCTGAAGCCTGAGACGTCAAAGAGCTTTACGTTGGGTGTGGTGGTTGAGCCCGCCGACAACGTCAGTATCGCCGTGGACTACTACGATATCAAACGTAGAAACGAGATCTCCTCGCTCGACGTAGAGTACTTGCTTGCCAACGAATCGTTGTACCCCAAGTACACCATTAGGGATGCGACCGGTGCCTTGACCGGCTTGCTTTTGCCCTACGAAAACTTGGGCAGCACGCACGTTCGCGGTTTCGACCTTGACATCAAAACGTCGTTCAGCCTCGGTGAGTACGGCAAGATGAAACTGGGCGGTTACTACAACTACATGCCTGATTACTTTGTAGCGCCGGTTAAAGGTGCCCCAGAGCTGAATTACGCGGGTACGTACCTCCAGCCGCGGGAGCGCTTCGTCGCTTCTGCTAACTGGGAACGTGGCCCTTGGGATGCGACTTTAACGTGGAATCGTACCGGCGCATATCAGCGCGCCTTCACCCCGTCTGACACCAGTTGCGCACTCAGCGCCGCCTCGATTGCGCAAGGTCTTTGCAACGTTCGCGCGCAATCCACGTCCGACATCGTCGTACGGTACAGCGGGTTTAAGGACTTAGTGTTGAGCCTGACCGTGAACAACATCGAAGATCGCCAGGCGCCACTCGACCAGCGCCGCGAAACTCGATTCACTTGGTACAACCCGTCGTATCACAGTGCCTTGGGTCGCTACTTCCAGCTGACGGGAAAGTACACTTTCCGGTAACGCCTGATCGCACTCGTTGCAACGAAATGGCCGCCTTCGGGCGGCCATTTTTTTGCGTGCAACATGGGACATTGATTGACGCGAGGTCGGCAAAAAGCCCCTGATCAACCGGATCACTGATTGTTAATGCGCTTCGGTTTGGATGGGAGCCTGCCGCAACTCGGCCGATTGCGAACATACCGTGTGGGTACGTTGTTCACAGGCAGCCGCTGCGTCGACCCACAGTGTTTCACGTCAGATGGGCTGCAGCACCTCCGCTGGCACATCTGAACGGGATGAAATCATCCGGCTCAGCCTGCATGCGGTCGATTCCGTCCACATTGAAAGCGGCACGCACCGTACAAATCACGGGCAAAAAAATGGCGACCGAGGTCGCCATTTTTTTTACCAATTAAGTTCAGCGGCGCAATTACTTGCCGATTTGCGCTTCGAGGAATTGCAGCATCTGCGTGTACAGGTCGATATTGTTCTCGGACTTGCCGTAGCCGTGACCTTCTTTCTCTTTGATCACGAACGCCTTGGCCGGGTTGCCCGCCGCCTTGAGCGCTTTGTCCATGCGGTACATCTGGTCAATAGGCACGCGTACATCATCACGTCCGGCGTATAAAAAGACGGCCCCTTTGATTTTGTCAGCGTGATTTATAGGCGACATGTCGCGCGTAATCGCCGATTTGAAGTCATCGGTGCCGATGATTGCCTTCCAGAAATCAAGCGCCGGTTTGCTGGACACAAAGTCGGTTTCCGTGGAGGTCAATTGGTAGGTCAGATCGGTCACCGCCAGACCCGCCACAGCACACTTGAACAAGTCTGGCGTTTTCACCATCGCCTGTAACGCGGCGTATCCGCCATAGCTCGCTCCCGAGATGCAGGCACGTTTCGGATCGGTGTAGCCCTGATCGATCGCCCACTTCAAAGCGTCCTCATGATCCTCGGACATTTGTCGACCAATGGTGCCGAAGCCCGCGCTGTAGATCTTGTTGCCCATACCTGGTGTGATGCGGAAATTTGGCACCACCACAGCATATCCACGAGAAGCGAAGAGCTGGCCTTCACGCGTGCCGAAACCCGAGCCGTACGTGTCGGCACGGGCAGAGGGACCGCCGTGAATGTGCACTATGGTGGGCAGTTTTGTGCCCGCTTTGTAGCCCTTTGGCAAAAACAGGTACCCCGGGATCTCTAGGCCGTCGCGCGTTTTGAAGCGAAACGGGCGCTGTTCAACCAGCTTGCCGTCCATCCAGGGTCTCGCCGCGCCAATTTCTTCCAGCGTGTTTTTTTCCTCATCAAGCATGTACCACCGCGTCGGGCTCACGTCTGAAAAGGATGTGACTAACAGTCGCTTGCCATCGGGCGTGCGACGAAACGAGTTGACCATGTCGGGCAATACCGCATCAATATTTTTCTGCGTCTTTTCGCGACCTGCGTCAATCCAGAAAACCTCTGGCTTGTCAGCGTCTACCCGGTAACCCAGGATCTTGTTCGTTTCGGGTTCGACGATCGCACCTGAAACCGACTGGCCTTCCGAATCGGCACCCATGTCGTAGCGCGGATGCGACGAGATCAGGTCGCCCATTGTTTTGGTGTTCGGGTTGTATCGATAAACGGCCATCGTGTCGCGGCCTTTGTTGCTGGCCACTTGCAACATCTGGTCGTCGGCCTCGAACGCAAGCGGCACGAGTATGTCGCCCTTATTGCGCGAATATCTCGCAATCTCCTCCCACGGACTCCCATCCCCTTTGCGGTAGTAGACCACCTGCGTCAACTCATCTTTGACATTGGCCACGACGACGCGCGGCACCAGTTTGCTATCGAGAATCCAGGTGGTCGTTAGATCTACCGGGCGACCCGAGGTTAAGAGTGTCGTGCGCCCCGTATTCAGGTTGAGTCGATATAAATCCTCGGAGTCGGCGCTGGTTTGATTGCCTGAAACAATGATCTCGTCGGTGCTGCCGGGGATTGAGCTGAAATACTCAAGGCTGCGATAGCGGCTGCCGCTCTTCTTGGACTCTCGCACCGTGGGGGCGAGTCGCCGCGACTTGTCGCCGTCTCGCCCGATCACAAACAATCCTCCGCCTTCAAACTGACCTGGGCCGGTTGGCGAGTTCGCCTGACCGAGGGAGAAAACCAGTCGGTCATCACCCACCCAATGCACTTCGCGCACATCAAAATCTTCAAACGCGGTCAGGATAGTACCCTTGCGAGTCGCCAGCTCGATCACTAGCAAGTTCATCCGGCCTTTGCTCGGTGCGGTAGCGGCAAGGTACTTACCCGAGCGCGAAAAAATCGGGTTGGCCAAGGCCGGGTTTTTAAAATATTCTTCAAGCGTGAGGGTTTCAGCTGCCTGTGCGCCGCCGAACAGGTTCAGGCTGGCCGCCAGCACGCAGGCCACGAAAAATTTGAACATAGGGACTCCAATAAAGCTGCTTCGTTTCAACGATAGCAAGGATAGTGGAATGCGGAGCGTTTCGTTTCGTCGCTGGTCGCAAACACTCGTCGTTTGTCCCAAAGCGAGCACCACCCATTGATGACCTCGACCAACACACTTGCAACACGTTGGGGTGGCTGAATGTTGCATGAACGCAACGTTCAGCGATAAGCTTTTTATGAATAAGCGCGGTAAATATGGGGTTGAAGCAAGATTAATACGTTTGTCGACTTTTAAGAAAATCAGCGGTAAGGCCAAGTATTACAACGTTTTTGTCGTAAAGCTGATAATCGGCACCTGAGTCGAAAGCGTGCCTATGTATCTCGCATTCAGATCAAGCTTTTTCCTGTGCAGCCAATAAACTCTTTGATAATCAATGGCTTGTGTATAAGGTTTTGTAGAATAACGATTTTGGATCAAGACCGTACAGTTCTGAATCCGCGCGACATCAAGCTGACAGCGAACATCGCCTCATGCAGAATGTTGTGGTCACACTCTTGTCATCTTTCGGGGAACTTTATGGAAATTAAACGAAAGCACATTGCGATTGCGGTAATCAACGCAATAGCCGTAATGGCGGTATCGGGCGCTGCTTATGCGCAGTCGAGCGAACCGCAAAAAGTTGAGCGCGTTGAGATAACGGGTTCAAACATCAAACGATCCATCGCTGACGAATCAGCGCTGCCGATCACGATTTTGAACGCCAAAGACCTGCGCGAAGCGGGCGTTACCAGCGCTGAAGGAGTGGTGCAACGCATCGCGTCCAGCCAGTCAACGATCAGCTCAAGCCAGGTTATCGGTTCCGGTACGCAGGGTAAATCCAACGCGAATATCCGTGGTTTAGGTGCCAACAAAACGTTGGTTTTGTTGAATGGTCGTCGTATTGCGTCGTTTGCTTTTGACTCGGCGGCGGTCGACTTGAACGCCATTCCTTTTGCTGCCATTGAGCGCATCGAAGTGCTTCGGGACGGCGCATCTGCGATTTACGGTACCGACGCTATCGGCGGCGTTATCAACTTCATCACGCGCAGTGACTACCAGGGCGGCTCGATTTCTGGTGAGTACACCTCCCCGCAGCATTCGGGCGGCACTGACAAGCGTGCGACTGTGTCTGGTGGCTTTGGTGACTTGAACAGAGACAATTACAACATTTTCGCGGTACTGGACTGGCGTCAGGCCGACAAGATTCGCGCGGTAGATCGCTCCTTCGGCTCAACCGGTGTGATTCCTGACAAGGGTGTGTTGCTGACTTCGGGAACCAGCTTTCCGGCAAACTTTACGCAGGGTACCTTCTCTGGCAACCCCTCACGTGCGGCTGGTTGCGCGCCACCTGCTTCTTTGCCGTTGCGCAGTACAACATGTCGTTTTGACTATACGTCTGCAATCGATCTGCAGCCAGATGTCGAACAGAAAACGTTCATGACTCGCGGATCGATCAATCTCGGCGCGGGTCACAAGGCTTCGCTGGAATACTACCGAGCTGAAACTGAGACTATTGCCCGCGTAGCACCGGATCCGGTGACTGGTATCGTCATGACACCATCCAGCCCGTTCTACCCCAGAACATACGCAGGCATTGATCCAACACGCAATATCACGGTAGGCATCCGCATGGTGCCCGCTGGACAGCGCGAAAGCACGTCCAACACGGTGGGTCAGCGCGCAGTGGCCGATATTTCTGGCGCAGTGGCGGGTTGGGATTATCGTGGTGGCTTGTTCTGGACTGAAAGCAGCGGCGATGACGCGGTCACCAACGGTTATGTGAACAAATCGCGCATCCAGGCTGGCGTTACCAGCGGCGTGATAAACCCATTCGGTACACAAACTCAAGCGGGTCTTGATTTGATTGAAGCCGCGAAGGCCAAAGGCATTTCGCAAACGGCCAAGGGCAACAGCAAAGGCGTTGATCTTCGTGCTTCGCGCGAACTGTTCAGTTTGGCAGGCGGTGCGGCTGCCGTTTCATTCGGCGGTGAATACCGTAAAGAAACTTATCGCAACGATACTGTTGACGAGATCGTGTTGAACGTTCCGTCACTCGGGCGCGACGCCTATCACGTTTCCGGTGACCGCAATGTTGCTGCGGTTTCCGCTGAAATGATCCTGCCGTTGTCAAAGGCGCTTGAAGTGCAGCTAGCTGCTCGCTATGACCGCTACAGCGACTTCGGTAGCACCTTCAACCCGAAGATCGGCTTCCTGTTCAAGCCCGTGTCTAGCGCGTTTGTTCGCGGCTCGTACAACACGGGATTCCGCGCACCTGCACTCGACGAGATTTACGGACCGCAATCCGTGTCGTTTACGGCCGACGCCTATGATGATCCACTGCTTTGCCCAGGTGGCAAGGTCGCGAAAGGCGGTGTTGAATCGCGCGATTGCGGCCAACAGGCGCAAATCAAGACTGGTGGTAACCGCGCACTCAAGCCAGAAAAATCAACGACGTTCACTTTGGGCGTTGGATTTGAGCCAGCTAAGGGCGTAGTTCTGACCGCTGACTACTGGAACATCGAACTGAAGAATCAGATCGCACCGTTTCCAGAGCAAGCCATCTTCTCTGACCCTGCACGATACGCATCACGGTACTTCCGTTGCAATCAGTTGACCGCGTCCGTTCAAGTCACGCTTGACCGTTGCCAGAACGAATTTGCCAACAGCAATGCAATCGGCTACGTGCTCGCACTGAATGACAACCTCGGCGGCATAAAAACCGACGGCGTTGATCTCTCGGCGGCGTATGCGTTCGCCATGGGTTCGGCCGGCAATTTCAACGTATCGTTGAACAGCACGTGGGTTCATACCTATGACTACCAGCGCACTCCAAGTGATGCCTTCGTGCCAAACGTTGGGCGCTACGTGGATGCCAGCCCGGTCTTCCGTTGGCAGCACGTCCTCGGTTTGGGCTGGAATCGCGGCCCTTGGGCAGGTCAGTTGAATATCCGTCACAAAACGGGCTACACAGACCAAAACCAGGTTGATCCCGGCTTCGAAAATGAAGTCAAGGCATACACGCTGGTTGATATTTCCGGCACCTGGTCAGGTATGAAAAACCTGTCGGTGACTTTGGGTGTGAAGAACCTGTTTGACACCAAGCCGCCGTTCACCAATCAAGGCACCGTGTTCCAGAAGGGTTACGACCCACGGTTTGCTGATGCTGTTGGCCGCGCCTACATGTTGCGCGCCGCTTACAACTTTAAGTAACCACCGCTCGCGCGTGCTTTAACCTCGCCACCGCCTCCCGCATCGGGAGGCTGGCAGGTGTGGCACGGGACTTGCTTCATACGCCCGACCGTCATTCGTGATCGTCGGGCGTTTTCTTACATTGGGTATGCTGGTCCTTCGGCAGACCCCGGAGCTATTCCTGCGGCTTCGCGCAAACTGGTTGCCGTCCTACGGCTACAACCAACTATATGCATTACATTTAGCCGCTTAAACACATTTTTCGTGCCCACAGAGCAGCTCTAATCTGCCTGTCGCGCCCTACTCGATTCAAGGAGCTTAGTTCGTGCCACATAATTTTGCCAAACGCATTTCCCGCACATTGAGTGCGTGCCTGGCGACCGCTGTCGCGGTAGTTTCGTTAGTTGCTGCCCCCCTTTCCGTTTCCTACGCGCAATCGCCGTCGGCTCCGACTACTACAACGGTTCCTTCGGCGCCTGTTGCCGCACCGGCACCAGCGACCCCGCCAGCTGCCGCCCCGTTTCAAGCGGCGAAGCCCGCCGTAGAAAAAGTCGAGAACCCGTACGGCCTGAAGGCGCTCTGGGCTGAAGGTGACATCATTGCCCAAACCACCCTGGTCGTACTGGTGATCATGTCAATTGGCACCTGGTACATCATGGTCTCGAAGCTCGTGGAACTGTCAAAGATTGGCCGTCAAGCCAAAGATGCCGAGAAAAACTTCTGGGCTGCCCCCTCGGTGGCCCAAGGGGTGGACGCCCTCACCGAGCAAAGCCCTTTCCGCTTCATCGCCCAGGCCGGACTCGAATCCACCAAAAAGCATGAGGGGTTACTGGCCCACATCAGCTTCGCCGACTGGACTTCACAATCTATTCAACGCTCCACTGACAGCGTTCAAGGCAACATGCAAAACGGCCTCGCGTTTCTCGCCACCGTCGGTTCCACCGCCCCTTTTGTGGGCTTGTTTGGCACCGTCTGGGGTATCTACAACGCGCTCGTCAAAATTGGCGTCTCCGGCCAAGCCTCAATCGACAAAGTTGCTGGCCCCGTGGGTGAAGCCCTCATCATGACCGCTATCGGCCTGGCTGTGGCAGTGCCTGCTGTGCTCGGCTACAACTTCATCGTCCGTCGCAACAAGACCACCATGGATCGCATCCGCGCTTTTGGTTACGACCTGCAGTCGGTACTGATTGCCTCCGGTGGCAAGAAGTAGTCCGACCGTAACACGCCACCCGCACCAGAAAGCCTGAACTATGGGCATGAACGTAGGCAGCAGTAACGGCGACGAAGACCAGATCAACTCCAGCATCAACACCACGCCGCTGGTCGACGTGATGTTGGTACTGTTGATCATCTTCCTGATCACCATCCCGGTGGTCACTACTTCGATCAAACTGGATCTTCCCAAAGAAGAAGTCCAGGTACGTATCAGTAAGCCAGAGAACATCGTGATCTCGGTGAATGCTGATAGCAAGATGTTCATGTACGACACTCCGATTCGTGACATCCGCGACCTTACCGACCGGCTCAAGCTGGTCGCCAAGATGGATCCACAACCAGAAGTGCACATCCGGGGAGACCTCAGCGCCAACTACGACGGCGTCGGGCGGGTCATCTTCGCCTGTCGCTCGGCGGGGATATCAAAGATCGCGTTTCTGACCGAGCCTGCGGCGCGCGAGTAATCGCGCCCCATGCACGCCGGGTCAGGCACCACGAACTAACGCGAAAAAGGACACCCCCATGAGTATGAACGTAGGCCCCAGCAGCAGCGGCAACGCCGATCCTGAAGTTATGGTCGACATGAACACCACGCCGCTTATCGACGTGATGCTCGTGCTGTTGATCATGCTGATCATCACCATTCCGATCCAGCTGCACTCAGTCAACATGAACATGCCGCCGGCGAGCAACATCAAGCCGCCGGTTGAACCCGAAATCGTCAAAATTGACATTGACGAGACCGGGCGCATTTTCTGGAATGGCGCAGCTGTCGTGGATCGCACGGAACTGCAAACCAAGATGGCCGCCTCCGCGGCGCAGCCTATCCAGCCTGAAATACATCTGCGACCCAACAAGCTCGCCAAATACGAAATCGTCGCCTATGTCATGGCCGCCTCGCAACGCGCGGGCCTGGTCAAGATGGGCATCCTCGGGCACGAACAATTTTTATGAGGCAGACCCACCGCATGCATCAGACCGGCCATAACGGGCGAATAGGGCAGTCGCTGCCTCTTACACCGCTGACCGGGTGTTGTGCCTACGGCGGGCCCCTTTAAATGGACTACACCTACCAACCCAAGCAATCCAATAAGCGCATGGTGGCCGTCGCCGCCGTGTTGGCTTTGCATGCCTTCATCGTCTACGCCCTGGTCACCGGCCTTGGCAAAAAAGTGTACGAAGTAATTAAAAAGCCGATAGAGGCGAAGATCGTGGAAGAGGTCAAGCTCCCGCCACCACCACCGCCACCACCGCCACCACCGCCGCCTCCCCACCGCCTAAAACCCCCAACCTGCCGCCTCCCCCGCCTGCTGCACCGCCGCCGCCCTATG
>JANXNO010000415.1 GCA_025354075.1 Burkholderiales bacterium
CTACATTTCGCGCCTCTGTCGCTTAAAAATGCCCCAAATACTCACCCGTCATCGGCGTCGGCGCAACACCGTGCACCGCGGCGGTCGTTCGCGTTTCTCACCAGCGATTCAAGCCCCTTTTTTCGCAGACGCTAATGTATGATGTACTGGCGTACAAAGAGAAAAGCACATGACTTAATTGATTCGCTGGCTGGCAGTGAGATGATGCGTGTGATCACGCCAAGCGCAACGCCCGGTATTTTTTCCGTCCCTAGCCCAGAAAATGCTGCCGAGCCCTTGTAGTTGTGATGGATTTCCCCCCGCTTCAGCAATCCAAAGAACGCCGCCGCGACGCGCGCCATGTCACCCGGTTGGGCGCTCACCTTTTGATGGGCGCGGATTCCTTCGCCATCACCATACTGGATTACTCTGCCACTGGCCTATTGCTCACGCTTGAAGGAGATGTTCCAACTGCTGAGCGATTGGCGGGCTGGGTGGGCACGGCGGTCTGTATCGACGTATCGCAGTCGGCGCTCTCAGCGGTACGGAGCGGGCTCGAGAGCGGTGAGACGGTCGATGCGCTGGAGCCCATTGAAGGGCGCGTGGTTCACGCAACCGCTCTTGGCCTCGGCGTGCATGTGGAACAGCTTCCCGCCACCTGGATATCGGTGCTCGGCCACGCCGCCCGACGCCCGGCCAACGACAGCCGCGACAGTAATCGTGAATACGAGCAACTGATCCAGCGCTGCGCCAGCGTGTACACCACTTTTTCGCGCAAATTCGCGAGCGAAGTGCTGGCGCGCACCGCGGACAAACTCGGCGCGCTCGAAGGCGGCGACCCGTACGCAGGATCACGATATCACTACGAAGGCGCACGTGCGGCGCTTGCCGAACACAGCTCACGTGTAGTCAAACGGTTTGTGTCTGATGGCAACAAGCGCGTAACCGCAGAGCACGCGGACGTCGACGTCCTTGACGTCCCCACTGCCGTGGCGGACTTGCGGCTGATGCAGGCAGACGAGCTCGAAGACTACCTCGCGATTTCTGCCGCAATCAAGCGTATTAACGAACAGGTCGCGGCAGGGCTCGATCAATTTGAAATGCGCTACATGCGGCTGGTCGGCGCGACCGTAGCGGCCAAGAAAAATCCGTTTGGTCCGGAAAAAACGCTGCGCAGCTTTCGCGTCGCATCGTCTGCGGTCAAACTGTCGCCGCAAAGCGCGCGCGTGCTGTGCGCTGAACTTGAGGCGGTGGCGCTGGCGAAATTTCCACCGCTGCTCCAGGATTTAAACCAGATGCTCGCCGCAGTCGCACCTACTGTGCGTGCGCGACAGACTGCATCAAGCACGCGACTTCGCGCGGTTGGATCGATTCCGGAACATATGCTGCCGGAGGCTGCCATTCCGGACGCTTCAACGCGAGCGCTGCTTTCCACGCTGCGCGGCAAATACGGTGGCGCGGGCCATCACGTGCCGCGTCGAGTGCTGGGCATCATCGAATCGATGGCCACTACTGCGCGAAAAGATGCTGCATCAAAGGAAAAATTCGTCCCTGTGTTGCTGCCGATTGACAACCTCGACCCGAAGGACGTAGCGACGCTGCCAGAGTTGCTTGCCGCGATCAGCCGCTTGCCGATGTCGGCCGGCGGCGCGTTCGAGCAAGCCACCGCACGTGATGTGATGGTGCAGTTGATGCGCCCCGGGGAGGACGTCGAAACGGCACACCGGAGACTGGGTCCGACCTTTGAAGGCGTAATTGATACCAGCGCGCGATTGTTCCAGCGGGCTAGTCGCGACTTGGTGCCGAACGGGGACATTGAGTTGCTGATCAAGCGACTGGAGCGCACGCTGCTCAAACTTGCGCTGCGCGATGGTGAGTTTCCCGCTTCACCAAGCCACCCAGCACGCCGCGTAGTCAATTTGATCGAGCAATATAACTTCGCAGCCAACGACGATGGGCGGCTGAACGACACCAAATTGCGCGCCAATCTGGACGGACTGGTGACGCGAATTTGCGATCAGGCGGACACCGATTCCAGCGTGTTTGACGTAGTGCAACACAGCCTTGAACAAGATCTGGAGGGCCTGCGCCGCGAACGTCGCGCCCGTAGTGATCGTATTGTTGAGGCCCTGGAAAGCCGCGACCGCCTTCGCGTTGCACGCACCGAGGTTGATGTCGCACTGGGTCGACGCTTATTCGAGCGGCGTATGCCGCGTGTCATGATTCGGCTGCTCGACGAAGTGTGGCGACAACACTCGGTGTTGATTGGCCTGCGACATGGCGTCGAGTCGACAGCGTGGCGTGACAATTTGTTGTTGATCGAGCGCACGCTCGCGGTGTCCGCAGCGGGCATCAATGATCCCTCAACGTTGCCGTTACGCAAGGAACTCTATCGCCAGCTGTCGTCGGTGATGATGCAGGTCGTGAGCGATCAGTCGCTGCGAGGTCGTCTGTTGGCAGACCTTGAGGGCGTGATGGTCAACGCAAACCTGGATTTGATGGCGGACGTGATGGAAGCGCCGCGATTTGAAGAGCCGGATGATGCCGTCGTCGCGAAGGCAAAGAGCGCGGCGAAAGACGCAAAGAAAGGCGAGCCTAATATCGCTATGCAGTCGCGCGTGGGCGACTGGTGGGACATGAAGATTGAGCGCAAATGGGTGCCCGTGCAACTGATCTGGATGAGCCAGTCGACGGGACACTGCGGCTTTGTCAACCGCTCGGCCAGCAACCGTATGGAAGTCACAGAAGCAGACTTTCAGAATCAGCTTACCAATGGCACCGCAAGAACGCGAGACAGTCTGGATATTCCGCTGCTGGATCTCACTGAGTCCGGTCTGTTAAACGAGGTGTACGCGGAAACCATGCAACGTGCGGATCGCGATCCGGTGACAGGTTTACTCACCCGGAAAGGATTCCAGAAACGGCTGACCGACCTGGACGCGCGTGCCGATGGTGGACATCACCATATTGTCGCGCTAATCGAGTGCGACCAGTTCCGAGCCATCTCGTCCACCTGTGGCATTGAGGCGCTGGAAGCGCTGACCAAAACGCTCGGCGACCGACTGCTGAAGAGCCTGCCCAAGGACTGCGCCGCTGCAATGTTCCGCGAGGACACATTCGCCATCGTAATGCCGAACTACCTGCGGCCCGCAGGTATGCGCACGATCTCCGAACTGGTCACAAGCGTCGCGGATTTCCACTTCAAATTTGAGCAGCACAGTTACAGCATTGGCGTCGCGGCTGGCATCGCTGCGTTCGGCACCGGACAAAGCAGCGCCAGTGAGGTGCTACGCCACGCTGACACCGCCTGCCTGGCGGCAAAGTCAATGGGGCGCAACCGCATCCAGGTATATGAGCCGGATAGTGTTGCGCTGCGCAGCGAAGAGGCGCTGCTGGCGTGGGC
Organism: Burkholderiales bacterium; assembly: GCA_025354075.1. Lineage (GTDB taxonomy): Bacteria > Pseudomonadota > Gammaproteobacteria > Burkholderiales > Casimicrobiaceae > Casimicrobium. Next base: position 3,383 of record JANXNO010000415.1, read on the forward strand.
CGGTCGCGCTGATGCGCTGCTGATGAGCGAAGACCTGTTCCTGCGCGCGCAAATGGTCATGCCCATTGGCCCGGACACCGAAGAATTACCGTATTACGAAATTTTGTTAGGAATCGAGCCGCGCAGTGGACAGCTTTCGGGTCCGTACGATTTCGTGGTGGCGATGGAGCGCATGGGTCGATCACACGAACTGGATCTGTGGGTGCTGCGGCAGTCATTCCTGTGGATTACCGAAAACTGGATGGTCATGGAGTCCATCGGCGGCGTTTCGATCAATTTGTCAGCGCCGTCGCTGCGCCACCCTGAGGTGTTGCGCTTCTTGCGGCAGGAGCTTCCTCGCAGTAACTTTCCGGCGCAGAAAATTGTGTTTGAAATCACCGAGAGCGCCGCTATCCAGAGCTTCGACGCAGCCGAACAGTTCATCCGCGAAATTCGTCGCTACGGGTGCCGCTTTTCGTTGGACGATTTTGGAGGTGGCTTCACCTCCTATGCTCACTTGAAGCGGCTCTCGACGGATACCCTGAAGATCGATGGCAGCTACGTCAAAGACCTCATCGGCAATTTAAGTGATCTCGCCATCGTTAAATCAATGACTGACATAGCGCATACGCTCGGCATGAAAGTCGTTGCCGAGTGGGTCGAAACGCCGCAAATACTTGAGAAAGTGATCGAATTGGGTGTGGACTATGGCCAAGGTTATGCAGTACACAAACCGGTGCGACTGGTGGAGTTGATTGCGGCCCGTGCGGAACCGGTGGCGGCTGTGGCGGCCGTCGCAGCTGGCCGTTAACGGCAGACTGTCGGATGTCCGGGCGTGCCGAAAATCAGGAGATCCCGCGCGACAGCACGACTTGTGCGGCCCCTATGCTGTGAGCCCCACGCGCACAAGGCGTCAAACCTCCAGCCATTCCTTGCGGATAGTTGCGTCCGCTTTGAGTTCTGCCGGTGTGCCTTCAAAGACGATGCGACGGTCGCCCATCACATAAACGCGATCTGATATTTGCAGCGCGATGGCAAGCTTTTGCTCGACCAGCACCACACAAATACCGCGTCGTTTCAGCTCCATCAAATACTCGGCAACCAGCTGCACGATTGCCGGTGCCAACCCCTCGGTCGGTTCGTCAATCATGATCAGATCGGGGTCGCCCATCAGCGT
>JANXNO010000427.1 GCA_025354075.1 Burkholderiales bacterium
CACGCATGCTGAACGTCGCGCATCAGTTTCAGTTGGCGACGGACTGGCATAAGCGCCATCCGACGTTGTGATTTTTTGATGTTGACCGACGCAGAACTTTTCGCGCTCATGGGCGACTTGGAATCGGACAGAGTTGAGCGCACCGAATCAACGCGCGACACTGATAAATTCTCGCAAGCAGTTTGCGCTTTTAGTAACGACATGCCCGCTCACAACAAAGCGGGCTACTTGCTAATCGGTGTGAGAGACAACGGCACGCTATCCGGGTTGAAAGCAGATGACAACTCTGTAAAAAATCTTGGCGGTATGCAAACCGATGGCAACATTCGGCCGCAACCCTCCATTCAAGTGACTGTTCACCATTTAGATGGTGGCGACGTGATCGTCGTCGAGGCGCAACCATCTAGGTTACCGCCTGTTCGGTACAAAGGGCTGGTGTGGATACGAATCGGCCCTAGGAAATCAACAGCTAGCGAGGATCAAGAGCGCGTACTTTCAGAACGGCGTGTCTCTTCTGCACGCTCGTTTGACGCGCTACCTTGTTTGGACAGTGTGCTTGACGATTTGGCGACCGATCTGTTTGTCGCCTATCGCCGTGCGGCTGTTGATGCGAGTGTGATTGCGGATAATCATCGCGACATCGGACTTCAGTTGTCCTCATTGCGTTTTTTCGATTTAAAAAACCAATGCCCGACGAATGCTGGAATCTTGCTCTTTGGCATCAATCCGCTCGCATGGATGCCTGGGGCCTACGTCCAATTTCTCAGAGTGCGTGGCACAACTTTGGCTGACCCAATCGGCTCGGAAAAAGAATTGTCGGGCGACCTTGGAAGTGTGCTTCGTCGGCTCGACGATTTGCTGGATGCCTATGTCGACACCACCCCGGTGCCTGTGACGGTATTGCGCGAGGATTTGTCCACGAATTACCCCCGTGCGGCTCTACGAGAGCTTTTAATCAATGCGGTTCTCCATCGGGACTATCAATCCACGGCACCCATTCGCTTTTACTGGTTCGATGATCGAGTCGAAATTCAAAATCCTGGCGGGCTGTATGGCGAGGCAACTAGTGAGAATTTCCCTAAACAAAATAGTTACAGAAACCCCGTAATTGCCGAGACGATGAAGACTCTTGGCTACGTAAACCGCTACGGTCGTGGCGTAGTGACCGCGCGACAAGCAATGATGGACAACGGTTTGCCACCCCCCGAGTTTGTGTTCGATCCGGGGTATTTTCTGGTCACGTTGCGCGGGAGATGACCGATGCCGACTATTGCTTTTTTCAACAACAAAGGAGGCGTTGGTAAGACCTCTCTAGTATTTCACCTGTCCTGGATGTTCCGCCAGTTAGGCCAAACCGTGTTGGCCGTCGATCTTGATCCGCAAGCCAATTTGACGAGCATGTTTTTTGACGATGACACGCTAGAGTCGTTTTGGCCAAGCGATGCTCCTCACGATGAAACGATTTATAAGTCGTTGCGGCGGCTTGTTCGCGGGCTCGGTGACGTTGCAGCGCCGACGGTGCATGAAATTGTGTCAGGTCTTGGGGTTGTCGCTGGAGATCTGGAGTTATCGAGATTTGAAGATCAACTATCGGGGGATTGGCCTAAATGCCTTGACCGCAACGAATCAGCGTTCCGTACGACTACGGCGTTTTCTCGTGCGATAGGACGCGCTCAAGTGCTTGCCGAGGCTAATTGGGTGTTGGTCGACGTGGGCCCTAACCTCGGCGCGATCAACCGTGCAGCATTGATCGCGTGCGACTACATAGTGGTTCCACTCGCGCCGGATCTCTTTTCGATTCAGGGGCTGCGCAATCTTGGTCCAACGCTTATAAATTGGAGGCGCGAGTGGAGCGAGCGTCGCGGAAAAGCACCTCAAGATATGGGATTTATGCCACCCAAAGGCAGGATGGAGCCGCTTGGCTACGTTGTGATGCAATATGCGATCAAAGCGTCTGATAGCCCGGTGAAGGCTTACACAAAATGGATGGCACGTATCCCGAGCGAGTACGCGAAGAGTGTGGCCGACACGGCAGATCGTGCGGGTGACGATCCCGCTAAGGATGCGAATTGTTTGGCCCTACTTAAACACTATCGCAGTCTATTTCCGATGGCGATGGAAGCGCGAAAACCTATTTTCAATTTGAAATCAGCTGATGGAGCCATCGGCTCCCAGCTATACGCGGTAGAGGCCGCTAAAGAAGATTTCACGAAGCTTGCAAGGAAGATTATTAAACGTGTCGGCGAGCGAGAAGCGCAGGAATAAAAGATCACCATGAGCAACTGGGAAATAGTCATCGGTCTCGAAACACACACGCAATTGACCACTGCGTCGAAAATATTCAGCGGTAGCAGTACCGCGTTCGGCGCCGCGCCGAATACGCAGGCAAGCGTTGTTGATCTCGCGATGCCGGGTGCGTTGCCGGTCATGAACAAGGGCGCAGTCGAACGCGCCGTGAAGTTCGGCCTCGCGATCGGTGCGAAGATCAACCAGCGCTCTATCTTCGCGCGCAAAAACTACTTCTATCCCGACCTGCCCAAGGGCTATCAGATTTCGCAGTTTGAGACGCCGATTGTTCAAGGCGGAGGGCTGACGATTACGCTGGACGACGGCACGACCAAGTTCATCGAATTGACGCGCGCTCACCTCGAAGAAGATGCTGGCAAGAGCGTACACACTGAGTTTGAGGGCGCATCGGGCGTTGACCTGAACCGTGCAGGCACACCGCTTCTGGAGATCGTCACCGAGCCTGTGATGCGTTCGGCGAAGGAGGCGATTGCCTACGCCAAAGCGCTGCACAACCTCGTACGCTATCTCGACATCTGTGACGGCAACATGCAGGAAGGCTCGTTCCGTTGCGACGTCAACGTGTCGGTGCGTCCGATGGGGCAAAAGGAATTCGGTACCCGCCGCGAAATCAAGAACCTGAACAGCTTCAAGTTCATGCAGCAGGCCATCGACTACGAAGTCCGCTGGCAGATCGAGCAGATCGAGGATGGCAAGAAGATCGTACAGGCGACCGTGCTGTTCAACCCGGACACGGGCGAAACACGCGCCATGCGCAGCAAGGAAGACGCGATGGACTATCGCTACTTCCCTGATCCTGATTTGCCGCCACTGGTCGTCAGCGACGAAATGCTGGCGCGCATCAGAGCGAGCATGCCGGAAATGCCGCAGGCAAAGTGTGATCGATTCGTTTCCCAGTACGGACTTTCGCGCAATGACGCGCAATTTCTGACGCGTGACAACGGAATGGCTCGCTACTTTGAGGCGACAGTCGGCGCAGGGTCAGATCCCACCGTTGTTGCCAATTGGATGCTGGGCGAGCTTTTGGCGGCGCTGAATCGGGCAGAAATCGGAATCGACCAGTCACGGGTTACCACCGTACGGATGGCGGATTTGTTAGCGCGAATCAGCAATGGAACCATTAGTCACAAGATCGGAAAAACCGTGTTTGAGGCGCTTTGGGCGGACGAGAACGCGAGTGTCGACGGCATCATCGAATCGAAAGGCCTGACACAAATCAGCGACAGCGGCACACTAGAAAAAATCGTCGACGAAGTGCTCGCGAAGAGTGCCGCGCAAATCACTGACTTCAAATCCGGCAAAGAAAAAGCACTCATGAGCATCGTCGGCATGGTCATGAAGGCCTCACAGGGCAAAGCCAATCCGGCGCAAGTGAATGAGATCGTTAAGCGAAAGATTTCGGCGCTCTGATTCGGACTGACGGCGACCGCACAGCATGACCGCCACTGCGTTCGCGCTGGTCATAGTCGCCGCGCTGATCCACGCCAGCTGGAACGTCGTTGCGAAGAAGGCGTCCGGTGGGGCGCTGTTCGTCACGTTGGGGGTGTGGGTTGCCACGGTCGCCTACGCGCCCGTGTTTGCCGTTTACGCATACTGGTATCCCCCGACTCTGGGATGGCGGGAAATCGCGCTGCTGGCACTCTCCGGCGCATTGCATCTGGCGTATTCACTCATTCTGCAACGCGGTTACCAAAAGCATGATCTGACTGTTGTTTACCCCGTCGCGCGTGGCACTGGCCCGCTGCTGTCGAGCGTCTTCGCGATCATTGTGCTTGGCGAACAGGTCACATGGTATTCAGCGCTTGGCATTGCCTGCATCATCGTTGGCATCTTCGTGCTCGCCGGTGGTCATCGAATGTTGCGCACACGCACGGCTGACCAAATGAGCGGTGTCGGCTATGGCGCGATGACCGGGCTGATGATCGCGGCGTACACGCTGGTGGACGGCTACGGCGTCAAATATTTGCTGATCGCACCGCTCGTGCTCGACTATCTGTGCAACCTGATGCGTGCCGTGTTCGTCGCGCCCATGGCATGGCGGCGGCGCGATGAGTTGCGCGAGCAATGGCGCAAGAACGGTCGCTACGCCATCATCATCGGCATCATCTCGCCGCTCGCTTACATCCTAGTGCTCTACGCGATGCAAACCGCCCCGATCAGTAGCGTCGCCCCGATGCGCGAACTGTCGATGGTGTTCGCCGCGTTTCTCGGGGAAAAACTACTCGGCGAAGGTCATCGCAGCGAGCGGATTGTCGGTGCCATGCTCATGGCGCTGGGTGTGTGGGGATTGATGCACGGGTGACCTTACCTGCGCTGAATCGCAACACCCGCGCGCTTCTCCGCAAACCGGTAATGTTCAATCGAACGCATGTCCGTGATCGACCGGCTTTTCCAAATCGCGCCGATTTTTCGTGGATTCGCACCCCCGATGCGAGCATTGGTCTGCGTGCCATTGTGTCGATAAAACGCGACGCATACAGTTCGTTCATGCAAAACGAATCTTCAATCAGCCAAACGCAAATCGCATGTCAAACGAGCGTCGCCGCCATGATTGCAGAACAGTATTGCGCTCGTAGCACCACAGATTTCGCTGCACGCGTTGTCCACTGACAGGCGAACAATTCGCCCAACCCTGTTTCCCCATAAAAGGTCATCGAAATGAAAACTTCTCTCACCCTCCGTCTTGTCTCCGCTGCGATCTCGGTCGCTGTGACTCTTACGCTCTTTTCTGCGGTCATCTCGATTGCTGAACAACCCCAGACGGATGGCACCATCCGCCTCGCTCACGCCGCCGTTGGCACGCCGAAAGTGGTTGCACCCTCGCTAGTCGCACAAGCACAAACTACAGAGCTGCGTTAGTCTTGTGTGCAGCACTAATGGTGCGATCACGTACCGTCAGTTCAGGTGCTTCACAACAAACAGCTTTCGCCATAAAGCCTTATTCAACATGAGTTAATGGGGCAAATTGGCTAATGTCGATAGTTGCCATTTTTGAGTCGTAAGCCATAGTGCAATAAGCTTCTTGGAGCAAAGTTGTCATATGCGTAAAACTCACGCAAGCAATTTATGGCGCTAACGATAGACCACATTGCGTCACCAGATAATCGCGGATCAGCGGCCAGGTGTTGCGTGTGGCCGTGGCCGGAAAGCTGATGCCGTTAATGACGGCGCTTCCGGTCATGCCGAGGGCGATGCGGGTGCCAATGAGCATGTCAGTTGTCGCCAAAACCCGTCCGTCACCGTCGATGTCCAGTTTGCAATTTTGGTAGCCAAACGGGCCACCGTCGTAGCGTACCGCGCAGAAGTCAGCGTTGGTGCCACCGTAGCAATAACCCGCGAGCAGGATCTTGCCATCGGGCTGCAAAACCATGGCGGCGACATTGCTGTCTTGTGTTCCCACTGCCGTCAGCACTTTACCGCCGTTGCCAAAGCTCGTATCCAGTACGCCATCGCTGTGATAGCGCACCACACAAAAATTGAAGAACAATCCGGCGGAGCAGGTCCCTGCCAGCAGCACTTTGCCGTCGGGCTGTACCGCTATCGCGTTGGCGCGTTCATCGAGATTGCCCACACTAACGGGCGTGACGACGCTTCCGCCAGCGCCAAATCCTGTGTCCAGCGTGCCATTTCTGGTGAAGCGCACCGCACAGAGGTCATAGCTCGTACCGCTGGCAGTATCGCAACCTCCTGCGAGCAGCACTTTGCCGTCAGACTGCAAAGCGATGGCGTTAGCGTAGACCTTGCCAATGCCGACGACAATCCTGCCACCGAGGCCACTGTTGTCAAAACTAGGATCAACAACGCCAAAGGAATCGTAGCGCAGGGCGCAGAAATTGTAGTTTGGAGGAGTGGCGCACCCACCCGCCAGCAAAATGCCGCCGTCGGGCTGCAGTGCGATTGCTGCTGCGCTGGCGCTGCTGTGGTACACGGTTGTGACGACCGTGCCAGCCGTACCAAAGGTGGTATCGAGTGTGCCATCGGCTTTATAGCGCAAGGCACAGAAGCTCGCCCCGGACGAACAAGAACCCGCGAGTACTATCTTGCCGTCTGGCTGTAGCGCCATTGCCCGCGCCACGTCGTCCCCTTCAATTGTTGTACTGGCTACGCCACCGACGCCGAAACTCGTGTCGAGCGTGCCATCCGCCTTGTAACGCAGCGCGCAGAAGTTGTATTGCGAGGCGTTGTACTTGCAGAATCCCGCGAGCAGCACCTTGCCATCGGGCTGCACCACGACGCTCGTGGCGTAGTCGTCCCGGATGGTCACCGGGGTGATCACCTTGCCGCCAGCGCCGAAGGTTGTGTCGAGTGTGCCGTCGGCTTTGTAGCGCAAGGCGCAGAAATCGACGTTGGTGGCGCCGGCACAGGATCCCGCAAGCACGACCTTGCCATCTGATTGAAGCGCTATCGCTGCGGCCGAATCTGTGCCGCTTCCAACCGGGGTAATGACTTTGCCGGCACCCAACGGACTCCCGGTCGCCCAGAACGGATCAAGCGTGCCCGGTTGCCCGACCGTAGCGTGCGCCGCGAAGCCGCAAGTGAGCGCCAATACAGACACCATGATGAAGGTGCGGATTTGAACAAGAACAGCCATGAGATTCCTATAATCGGGAGCGGAGATAACGAACAGTATGCTTCCTGTGAGTGCCGGGTCAATGGTCGAGCACAGTGCCGGTGGGCATGGCACGAAACTACGCGCCGCCGACGAATCAATCACGGCTTCGTGCGAATCCGTAAAAAGCGGGTATGGTTTTGTGAGCCGGAGTTGATGAGATGCCGCACATTGACGCGAAATTCCGCAGCTACGTTGCGGCGTCGGCGTGACTTGTCGATCGTGGTTAGCGACTTTTCTAGCCATACAACTCTTTTCACATTCGTATATTGCACGAGGATTAGCGCCCGTTTTTTTGACAAAAGTCGATTGATTGCGACTATCGGATTTCAGCAATAAAGCCGAAGCTCGTTATGGTTTAAGCGCATCAATGGCGGTCATCACATCCGCATCAAGGCGGGCTGAGTTGTAATTGGCATTGCCGCCCTGATTTGCTGCGATCATGCAGGGGCCTGCCGCCACGGAGATCACGAGCCCGGAAATGGCGTTGACCGTACACGTAGCGCTCGCCGTGCTGTAGCTCACTGCCAAACCCGACGTGGCCGTAGCGGTGGCCGTGCCTGCACCGCCTACCGTGAGCGTTGGCGTGGCACCGAAGCTGATGCTTTGGTTCGCAGCGCTGACCGCGATCGTTTGCGTTACTTGTGGCGCTGCGTTGTAGTTGGCGTTACCCGCCTGATTCGCTGCGATGACACAGGAACCTGCGGCGAGCGCGCTCACCAGCCCGGTCGTGAGATTTACAGTGCAGGCAGGGCTCGACGTTGTGTAGCTCACCGCCAGGCCCGACGTCGACGCTGCGCTGACAGTTCCAGTTCCGCCAAACACTAGCGTCGGTGCCGTGCCGAAACTAATGCTTTGGTTGGCAGGGTTCACCACTTGCGACAGCGCGCTAGCAGTCGACGGCGGGTAGTTCGCGTCGCCGCTGTAGCGGGCGGTGATGGCGTGCGTTGCGGTTGCCAACGCGCTGCTGGCGCAG
>JANXNO010000431.1 GCA_025354075.1 Burkholderiales bacterium
CTACATTGCCAACCCGAACGCCACTAACACCCAGCCAGTAGCGAGCCTGTCCGCCACCACGCTGGGCTTTGGCGCGACAGCCGTCAACACCACCAGTACGACGATTCAGACGATAACGCTCACCAATACCGGAGCCGCACCATTGCAGCTCTCAGCGATCAGCATCAGCAGCAGCGAATTTGCCAAGGTGGGCGGCACCTGCACATCAAGCACCGCGCTCGCCGTGTCCGCCAGCTGCACAATAACTCTCTCGTTCACCCCGGCGGCAACGGGTGTGCGCTCGGCAACACTCAGCATCACGCACAACGCACCTGGCGGCAGCAGCGCCGCGTCACTGGCGGGCACCGGGGTGAGCGTCAGTACGGCCACCACCCCCATGATTGAATATTATTTCCCGGCGCTCGACTACTACTTCATCACCTCGCGCGCCTCTGACGTGGCCTTGCTCGACACCCTGACCTCGTGGCAGCGCACCGGCAAAAGCTTCAACGTCTACGTCGAACCGCAACCGGGAACCGTGGGCATCAATCGCTACTATTTCGACCAAATCGCGATGAATAATTCACGCGGCTCACACTTCTACACCCTGGTGCAGGCCGAGAAAGACGCACTGGCGAGCATCAATCCCGTCAACAGCCCGGCACCGCGACTGCCGTACAACGAAGGCGTCGATTCGTACGCCTTTGCGCCGGTCGTCGAAGGCGTCGGCGGCTCCTGCGCAGCGGGCCTCACGCCGGTGTACCGCATCTTTCGCGGGCAAACCAAATTCCCAGACAATCCGAACCATCGTTTCACCACCGACACCGCTATTTACAACGCCTTCGTCGCGCTCGGCTGGGACGGCGAGGGCGTGAAGTTTTGCGCACCAGGTTGAGCTGCGCGTAATTCGTCGCGACAACACGGGCGGTGCTCGCACATCGCGTTTTCGCCAATGCACGCGCGGGTTCTCCGTGGTTTACTTGATTCAGCCGCGCTAAATGGCTGCAATCAAACTGCTCTCTCACGACCATGCCCACCCACTCATCACTCGAATACCGAGCCGCCGTCCACAGCGACATCGCCACGTGTGTAGACATCCGTGACCGCACCCGTGAAAACGCAGTTTCGGCGGAGCGACTCAGCGCCATCGGCATCACCGTGGCCCCATGGTCTGAGTCGGTGCGCCGTGGGTCGTTGCCGGGTTACGTGTGTTTCGCGGACGGAGAAATCGTCGGCTACTGCTTCGGTGCAACGGCATCTGGCGAAGTCGAGGTGCTCGCACTGTTGCCCGCGTTTGAGCGTCAAGGCATCGGCAAAGCACTTTTAGCCCGCGTCGTCGAAACACTCGGCAACATCGGCTTCACCCGACTGTTCCTAGGCTGCTCATCCGATCCGACCAGCCGCTCGTACGGCTTCTACCGGCACCTCGGCTGGCGCTCCACAGGAACCTTCGATGCGAGGGGCGATGAAGTGCTTGAATACCGTATCGTTGCGAAGTAAACAAGCCTATGGTCGCGGCAGCGTCCGATGAACGCTTTAATGCTGAGTATCGGTCATTCATCGACGCGACGCGCAGTCTTGCTGCAGATTCTCTCGACCAG
>JANXNO010000480.1 GCA_025354075.1 Burkholderiales bacterium
CGCGAATTCGGCATGTGCGCGATTGCCAACGGCATGGCGTTGCACGGCGGCGTGATCCCGTACGTCGGCACCTTCCTGGTGTTCAGCGACTACGCGAGGAACGCCATTCGCATGGCCGCGCTCATGAAGCAGCGCGTGATCTACATCTTCACGCACGACTCCATCGGTGTCGGCGAAGACGGCCCGACCCATCAGCCGGTGGAGCACGTTGCGTCACTGCGCCTGATCCCCGGATTGCATGTGTGGCGTCCTGCCGATTCGATGGAATCAGCGGTGGCGTACGCGAGCGGCATCGAACGCAAGGACGGCCCGACCATGCTCTGTTTGTCGCGGCAAAACACAGCGATCATCAAGCGCGATGCATCGCATGAAGCGCTGATTCGTCGTGGTGGTTACATCGTGGCAGAGACGCTCAAACCGGTGTTGGTGCTGATTGCAACGGGCTCCGAAGTGGGTTTGGCGCTGGCTGCGCAAAAAGCACTTGCTGCGGACGGCGTTGAAGCCCGCGTGGTGTCGATGCCTTGCACGCAATTGTTCGATCAACAGACGATTGACTACAAACTCGCCGTACTGCCACCCGACCTGCCAAAGATCGCGATTGAAGCAGGCGTCACCGATGGTTGGTGGAAGTATGTGCACGGCGGACAAACGCCGGGCGCGGTCATCGGCATCGACACGTTTGGCGAATCTGCGCCTGCGCCGGTGCTGATGAAGCATTTTGGATTGACGGTGGAGAACGTGGTCGCGAAAGCGAAAGCGTTGATTTAGCTACCAATAATTAGTAGGGCGGGCACGCCGTGCCCACCATTCGTGAATCGGTGGGCACCGGGTGCCCACCCTACCTGGAACGCAACATGGCAATCAAAGTAGGCATCAACGGTTACGGTCGCATCGGTCGCAACATTCTCCGTGCGTTGTACGAGTCCGGTCGTACCGATATCGAGATCGTCGCGATCAACGATTTGGGTGACAGCGAAACCAACGCGCACCTGACCCGTTACGACACCACGCACGGCAAATTCGGCAAGACAGTGGCCGTGGAAGGCGACAGCCTGATGATCGAAGGTGATCGCATCAAAGTGTTTGCGGTACGCAATCCGGCTGAGATATCGTGGGGTGCGCACGGGGTTGACGTCGTGCTCGAATGCACCGGCCTCTTCACCAGCAAGGCAAAAGCAAGCGGCCACATTGCAGGCGGCGCGAAGAAAGTCATCATCTCGGCACCGGGCGAAAAAGACGTTGATGCAACGGTCGTGTACGGCGTGAATCATGGCGTACTGAAAGCTAGCGACACCGTCATTAGCAACGCGAGCTGCACGACCAACTGCCTAGCGCCGCTGGCCAAAGTGCTGCACGAAAAAGTGGGCATCGTGAACGGTTTGATGAACACGATCCACAGCTACACCAACGATCAGGTGCTGACCGACGTGTTCCACAAAGACCTGCGCCGCGCCCGCGCCGCCGCGCACAACATGATTCCGACCAAGACCGGGGCTGCCGCTGCGGTCGGCCTCGTGTTGCCGGAATTGAATGGCAAGCTCGATGGTTTCTCGATTCGTGTGCCGACCATTAATGTCTCCTTCGTTGATTTGTCGTTCGTGGCCGCGCGCGATACGACGGTGGACGAGATCAACGCGATCATGAAAGCCGCCTCCGCTGGCGCAATGAAAAACGTGCTGTCGTACAGCGACGGTCCGCTCGTCTCCAGCGACTTCAACCACGATCCGCATTCGTCGATCTTCGACGCGACCTGCACCAAGGTGTCGGGCCGTCTGGTGAAAGTGTGCTCGTGGTATGACAACGAATGGGGCTTCAGCAATCGCATGCTGGACACGACGGTTGCGTTGATGGGGGCGAAGTAATTGCTGACGCTCGCTCACACCCTCTGGCCCGCGCAATCCGGCAACGCGCGCGCGGCGCGAAACGTGCTGCTCGCGCTAGTGGGCACACTGGCGCTGACCGTCTCCGCGAAGACGCAGATTCCGTTCTGGCCGGTGCCGATGACGATGCAGACCTTTGTCGTACTGGTCATCGGCATGGCTTATGGCTCGCGGCTGGGCGTGGTGACGATTGCGCTGTATCTGCTTGAAGGCGCGCTCGGATTACCCGTGTTCGCCGGCACGCCCGAGAAAGGCGTTGGCCTTGCCTACATGATGGGGCCGACGGGCGGGTATCTGCTGGGCTTTGTCATCGCGGCGTGGGCGTGCGGCTGGATGGCTGAGCGTGGATTTGATCGTTCGCCGTTGAGGTCACTCGTTGCGATGAGCCTCGGTCACGCGCTGATCTTTTTGTTCGGCGTTACGTGGCTTGCACAGTTGATGGGATTCGAGAAAGCCTTCTTCGTCGGCGTTGTGCCGTTCTGGGCGGCGACCATCGTCAAGACGTTGCTGGGTGTGGTTGCACTGCCACTGGCCTGGAAATTGATTTCCCGAATCAAATAGGTTCCGTTTCATTCAGCGCGCTTCGGCGCGCTTTTACTTGCTACCCTATGAAATTCCTGCGACTCACCGATCTCGACCTCAAGGACAAACGCGTTTTCATCCGCGCCGATCTTAATGTGCCGCAGGACGATGCGGGCAGCATCACCGACGACACGCGCATTCGCTTATCGCTGCCGGGCATCGCGTTCGCGGTGAAAGCGGGCGCGGCGGTGATGGTGACCTCACACTTGGGCCGTCCGACCGAAGGTGAATTGAAGCCCGAAGATTCGCTGGCACCGATTGCCGCGCGCTTGGCGGAGCTGCTCGGCCAACCGGTGCGGCTGATCGCGAATTGGGTTGACGGTGGGTTCACGGTCGTACCCAGTGAGGTGGTGATGCTGGAAAACTGCCGCTGCAACAAGGGCGAGAAAAAGAACGACGAATCGCTTGCCCGCAAGCTGGCAGCACTCTGCGACGTGTACGCCAACGACGCGTTCGGCACCGCGCACCGCGCCGAGGCGACGACAGAGGGCATCGCCCGCTTCGCCAAAACGGCCTGTGCCGGCCCGCTGATGGCGGGCGAGCTCTTGGCCCTTGCGGCGGCGTTAAACGCGCCCGAGCGGCCATTGGTGGCGATTGTGGCGGGCTCCAAGGTATCGACCAAGCTCACCATTCTCGCGTCGCTCGCGGACAAGGTGGATCAGTTGATTGTGGGCGGCGGCATCGCGAACACATTTCTTTTGGCCCAAGGCCACGCAATCGGCAAATCGCTCGCCGAAGCCGACCTCGTCGGCGAAGCAAAAAGCATCATGGACAAGATGGCGGCGCGCGGCGCGAGCGTGCCGTTGCCGACCGACGTCGTCTGCGCGAAAGAGTTCTCGGCGACCGCAGTCGCGACGACTAAATCAATCAAAGACGTGGCTGCAGACGACTTGATTCTCGACATCGGCCCGGACAGTGGCGCGGCGCTAGCTGCCGTGATTGCCAACGCCGGCACCATCGTCTGGAACGGCCCGGTTGGCGTGTTCGAGTTCGACCAGTTCGCCGGTGGCACTAAAGCCATCGCAGCGGCCATCGCTGCCTCGCCAGCGTTCTCGATTGCGGGCGGCGGCGACACCATCGCGGCGATCAACAAGTTCGGCATTGCCGATAAGGTGAGCTACATTTCAACTGCGGGCGGCGCGTTTCTCGAATTTCTTGAAGGAAAGACCTTGCCGGCGGTTGCCTCGCTGGAGGCGCGGGCATAGCCGCAGCGAATCGAAACAGCATTCCTGTGAGCAATTAGTTGCCCGACTTATGGCTTTGTCGTGGAACCCACATTCGATATGGGCTAAGCTGCTAATTCTGCAAGTAGTCGACTATTGACATAAATAGACGTACGCCCCTATTTGACGGGCATTTCAGCCAAAAGCTGATCATCGTGTAAGCGCGACGATCATAGCAATTCACTCGCTTTCGCATTGAGCTCGCCGAACGGTCAAGGTTTGGCACAATCTCGGATTGCTTTGTTCAGGCGTTGTGCATGTTTCCCTACGATCGTTTCGTCAAGTTTGAAGAATTGACCG
>JANXNO010000486.1 GCA_025354075.1 Burkholderiales bacterium
CAAACTGCATGAGGTTCATCAGCTTTTCCATAAACGTCATGCTAAACAGGGGCTAGCTGCCTAAAACGGTACTTATCGACTTAGGTCAATAGAGACGACTAGCCCGTATGCAGTGGTAATCACAGCGAAAAGCTATTAAGCCGTGGCGAGCAGAGTCTTTCGGTATTTGTTCAAATCACCCAGCGATTCGAGGCTCTTGCCAAACAGCGACGACAGGTTGTGCAGGATCATTTTCACTACTTTGCCTTCCCACTCTTTGTCGAAGTTGATTTGCGTATCGAGCCAGCGCTCCAGCCATTCTGGATCGGGCAATTTGCTCTGCACCGTGTCGTTCGGGAACAGCGATTGATTGACGTGCAGATTGGTTGGATGCATCGGCTTGCCTGCACGACCGCTCGCCGCCATCAGGAAGCCAATCTTCGCGAAACCCGCCTTCACCTCGTTGACCTTGTCGACCGCAGCGCGAGCAATCGCCTGCTTCAGGTATTTGAGATAAGCGCCCGCATGGCGCGCTTCGTCCTTGGCGATCAGGCCGTAGATGTGCTTGATCAGCGGCTCGTCATGCCATTCCGCAGCGCGGCGATACCAGTGATTCAGTCGAATTTCCCCGCAAAAATGCATCATCAGCGTCTCAAGCTGAGGCGCCACGTCAAACTCAAAGCGCACGTTGTGAAGCTCAGCCTCGGTCGGCACCAGATCAGGCCGGAAGCGCTTCAGGTACTCCATCAGCACCAACGAATGTTTCTGCTCCTCATAAAACCAGATCGACATGAACGCAGAGAAGTCACTGTCGGTGCGATTGTCGCGCAGAAACATTTCAGTCGCCGGCAGTGCGGACCATTCGGTGATGGCGTTGAGGCGGATGGTGTTGGCCTGTTCGTCAGTCAATTTGCTCGCATCGAACGAGTCCCACGGCACGTCGGTCGCCATGCTCCAGCGCACGGTTTCGAGGTCTTTGAACAATTCAGCGTACAGCATGAGGGGCCTTTTGAACGAGGGGGCGCAGGGTGGAGCGAGTGGCCGTTGTCGCCTGATGCAGCGGGCCAAACGGAGAAATCGGTCGTAGGCTGTTGCGTGTTTAAGCAAGCCATTAGAGCGATTCAAACGCCATAAGTTTATCGATATACGCAGTAATAGTCTGTTCGGGTTCTAGTCAATCATCATCGCCATCCAATACCGCACTTGAGCATGGCATGCATGCAGCTATAAAGCATCGAGGTTAGCAAGCATTCGCTTCCCATCCGCACGAACCGCCGCGCGCTCAGCATCAGTCATTCGTTGCAGATTTTTCACCATGAGCGAGGTGCGCGGATTGCTGGCAAATGTCTTCTCGTGTTTGTCGAGAAAATTCCAGTACAGCGTGGTCATCGGGCAGGCGTTGGTGCCCGATTTAACGTCCGGCTTGTATGCGCAACCGCTGCAATAGTTGCTCATGCGCTTTACGTACGCGCCGCTCGCGATGTACGGCTTGCTGGTGAAGCGTCCGCCGTTGGCAAACAGCGCCATGCCTGCCGTGTTCGGCAGCTCCACCCACTCCACCGCGTCGGAATACACGGCGAGGTACCAGTCGCACAACTGCTGCGGCGTAATTTCGGCGGTGATGCCAAACATACCGGTGATCATCAGGCGCTGAATGTGGTGCGAATACCCGTGATCCAGCGTCTGGGTTATAGATTCGCGCAGGCAGTTCATCTTCGTCTCGCCAGTCCAGTACCACTTCGGCAGCGCGTTTTTATGGCCGTAATGGTTATCGGTTTTAAGCGTTGGCATGTCGAGAAAGTACACGCCGCGCATGAACTCGCGCCAACCTAGAATCTGTCGAATAAACCCCTCTACACCCGCCAAATCCAGCCCGCGCTCGCGCCATGCTGTTTCTGCTGAAACGATCACTTCACGCGGGTCGAGCAGCTTGAGATTGAGCGACGTCGACAGTAGCGAATGCCAGCCAAACGCCATACCCGCCCACATCGCATCCTGATGCGGCCCGAAGGCGTCTAGCCGCTCGTCAATGAAGCTCCTGAGCGCCACCAGTGCTTGATCGCGCGTGACGGGCCAGTTGAAGTTAGCGAGCGTCCCGGGATGATCGGCAAATTCGCGCTCGACCAATGCAAGCACGTCGCGGGTGATCACGTCCGCTTCAAACTTGGGTGGTTGCGGCAAAAACCCCGGCCCGGCTTTACCAAAGCTCTTGCGGTTATCAGCGTCGAAATTCCACAGACCGCCAATGGGCTTTTCGCCCTCCATCAACACCTTATACTCGCGCCGCATCTGGCGATAGAAAAACTCCATGCGCAGGCTTTTGCTGTCGCCCGCCCACGCTGCAAATGCCTCGCGGGAGCACATGAAATGGCGATCTGCGCGAATATCGAGCGGCAGTTTCGCCTTCGCCGCCGTTTCATTCAACATCTGCCAAACACGCAAATCACCGGGCTCGACGCAGACCAGCGACTCGGGTTGGTAGTGCGCAATCGCAGCCAACCAGCCGACGGTGAGCGAGGCATCACCCTGCTCATCCAATCGCCGATACTCAACGCGAACACCCTTTTCTCGCAATTCATGCGCAAAGTGGCGCATCCCCGACAAAAACAGCGAGGTGCGGATTTTGTGTGACCAGACGTGTGTCGACTCAGCGCGCGCCTCAACCATCACCACAACATCGCGCGCAACGTCAATTTTGTTGAAGGCAGCGGAATCGTGATTGAGCTGATCGCCCAGCACGACAATGAGTCGGCGAGCGCGCGGCTGCGATTTTGAAACAGACTTCATTACAAAACCTACAAAGGGGTGGAAGTGCCAGGCGAGCGTTTTTTCGCCCGACATTGATCGGAGCAGTATTTGACGTCGGCCCAGTTTTTGGCCCACGATTTACGCCAGGTCATCTCCCGACCGCACGCGACGCAGGGCTTTGACGGCAGCGATGCCTTATTACCTCTGAAGCTCATCGGGGCTACAGACTAGGCCGCGGGATGTTCGACGCGCCATTGCCGCAACGCAGCCAGCATGTCGGCCAGCGAGCCGGTCGGTGTGACGCCGGGAATATCGCGGCGCAAGCGACGGATCAGCTCGCCGCCGACCCAAATTTTTGTGCTTTCCGGGATCACCGAGCGGATCGATTCAAGGCTCGCGACCGCCTGTTTTGAGCTGAACGAGGCCGAGAACGCCAACGCCACGATGTCAGCATCAAACGCCTTGGCCGCCGCCGCGATCTCGGGGATGGGCACCTGCGTGCCGAGCGATGTGTATTGCACGCCTTCGGGTGCCAGCAGCGCTTGCATCATCAACAAACCAAGCGAGCTAACTTCATTGGGCAGCGTCGCCAGCAAAAAACGCGGTTCGCTAGTGCTATTTACGCTGGGCAGCATGGCGCTGCGCAACACCACCTGCAACTGTTCAGCGTACGCGCGCTCCTCAAACACCTCAAGCTCGCCGCGCATCCATGCCTCGGTAATCGCGCGGTTCAGCGGCGCTACGGTCTCGACGACGAAATCCTGAAGCCCCTGCTTCATCAGCCAAATGCTTAAATACTGGCGCAGGCCCGACATGTCATGGCCACGAACTCGTTCTATCACCTGCCGCTGCAAATCGCCGGATTCGTCGCCACGTCGCGGGCGGTTTTGTCGGCTGCTCAGCGTATCAAGCTCAGATTCGGACAACGACAGTAATTTGCCTGGGCGGTGTCCGGAGTCCATCAGGCGCTTGATGGCGCGGAGCCGCTCAACCTGCGACAGCGGATAAAGCCGCTCTCCATTGGTGTCTCGCTCCGGCACCGGGAAGCCGTAGCGCCGCTCCCAGACGCGCAGTACGTCTTTTGACAGGCCGGTGTCGCGCTCCACGGCGCTGATCGCCAGATGCGAGGCGATGCTCGCAGTCGTTGTTGCGCTGGTGGCCGGGATTTCAGTCAAAAGGTTCATGCGTTCGGGCGTTACTTGCAAATCGGACGTAACTCATTGACATATCAACAAGCCATAGCTAGTCTACGACATCAACATGATATTGTCTAGGACATGAATATCTCGATCTATCGCCTGTTTGCCGTTATCGCTGCACTTTGGTCGACAGCTACGTTCGCGTGCCCAGACGTCCTCAATCACACCGTCGAGCCGCTCACGTGCGGTAAACCCCAGTCGCTTTGCCAGTACGAAGGCCGTGTGGTGCTGGTCGTCAACACCGCGAGCGAGTGCGGTTACACCGGCCAATATGACGGCCTGCAAGCATTGCACAAGAAGTATGCGGCGCGTGGATTGGTGGTTTTGGGTTTTCCGTCCAACGCCTTTGGTGGACAAGAACCAGGCAGTAACAAAAAGATCGCCGAATTCTGTCAAGCCAATTTTGGGGTTACTTTTCCGGTGTTTGCAAAGGTAGAAACGATCCCGCTACGCAAGGATCCGGTGTTTGCTGGACTCTTCAAAAGCACCGGTGCCGAGCCAAAGTGGAATTTCCATAAATATCTGATTGACCGCAAAGGCGCGCGCGTCGAAAGCTTTGAAAGCGCTGTTGAGCCCCAAAGTAACGCTCTTGTGCAAAGAATTGAAGCGTTACTCGCGCAAAGGCAATAGCCGCCCGCCGCCGCTAAACTACACCCATGAACGCATTTGACCGCGCGCTTTATCAGGCGTCGCCACCGCAAACCCTTGACGACACCCAGTCCTCGCCTGACGCACGGCATCTGCCGATTCAGCGAGTTGGCATCAAGGCGTTGCGCTATCCCGTAAAAATCGTTGCTGCTGACGGCGAAGTGCAGGGCACGGTCGCGACTTTCGCCATGTACGTTGGCTTGCCCGAGCAGGTCAAGGGCACCCACATGTCGCGCTTCATCCAGTTGTTAGAAGGTGAGCGCACGCCGATCAATGCCCAGGGCTTTCTTGCGCTTGAAGTAAAAATGCGGGCACGACTGGAAGCTGAGACAGGCTACCTCGAAATGTCGTTTCCGTACTTTCGGCGCAAAGCCGCGCCGGTGTCCGGGGTGGAGAGCTTGCTCGACAGCGACGTCAAACTTATCGCCGAAACCACTGCCACGCACGGTACTCGGTTCACTGTTCAGGTCATCGCTCCAGTAACCAGTCTGTGTCCGTGCTCGAAAAAGATCTCCGATTATGGCGCGCACAATCAACGCTCGCACATTACCATTCGCGCTGAGGGTTCGACAGCGTTAACGATTGATTCGCTGATCGATATCGCCGAGCGCGAGGCGTCGTCTGAACTGTACGGCGTACTCAAACGCGCCGACGAAAAATACGTCACCGAACGCGCGTACGACAATCCCAAATTCGTTGAAGATCTGGTGCGTGACATTGCGCTTGCCTGCCAGTCGCATGATCACATCGGGCAATTTATGGTCGCCAGCGAAAATTTTGAAGCGATCCACAACCACTCGGCGTATGCCGAAATTTACGGTGAGGGCAAATTGGTAGGGAGTTAGTGTCAACAATCAGGGAGTATTCAGCGGCCACATAAAGGCGGAGAAAAACCACCAGCGCCGCTGCGACGTACGAGAGTGCATCATCTCTTGTGCAATTTGGAGGCAACATGCGCATCGCCGTCGTCGGCGCTGGCATTTCAGGTTTGGGGTCCGCGTTCTATTTGGAACAGGCGGGACACACTGTCACGCTCTTTGAAGCCGCAGATTACTTCGGCGGACACACACACACCGTTGACGTAACCCTTGACGGCATCACGGCACCCGTCGACACGGGATTTCTCGTCTGCAACGATCACACCTACCCCAACATCCTCCAGCTCTTCGACGAACTAGGCATTGATCTCGCGCCAAGTGACATGTCATTTGCAGTGCGAGCTGATCGCGATGGTATCGAATGGTCGGGCACTAACTTCACGTCGCTGTTTGCGCAACCGTTCAACGCACTGAAGCCCAAGTTTCTGCGCTTCCTCGCCGACATCGTGCGGTTCAACCGCATCAGTACCGCGATGGTGCTTGAGTCACGCGTGCCACACATGTCGGTGCGCGATTTTCTGGCAAAAGAGCGTTTCTCGACAGCGCTGTTCGATTGGTATATCTGGCCAATGGTGGGCTCCATCTGGTCTACGCCTCGCGGCGATGTGCTCGATTTTGAGTTGCCGATGTTGCTCCGTTTCTGCCATAACCACGGCCTGCTGCGGGTACAGGATCGACCAAAATGGATGACTGTTCGTGGCGGCGCAAAGACGTATGTTGAAGCGATTGTCAAACAATTGCGAGATACACGCATCAGCACGCCAGTCAAGCGCATCGTGCGCGGCCTTGGCGTTGTGGAACTGGTCACGGATCACGGTCGCGAACAGTTCGATACGGTTGTGCTTGCCTGCCATAGCGATCAAGCGCTAAAGCTGCTGGCGCACCCCACGGGCGTCGAACACAATGCACTGTCCGCCGTTCGGTATCAGCCCAATCGTTGCGTGCTTCATACCGATGAAAGCCTGATGCCCCGCCGCCGCCGTGCTTGGGCTGCGTGGAATTACTTGCAGGTAAATGACGCGGACAATATGCGTCCGGTTGCGCTCACCTACTGGATGAATTTGTTGCAACCGTTGCCCTTCAAAACGCAACTGTTCGAGACGTTGAATCCGCCGGTTGAGCCACGCAAAAATTCGGTGATTGCTGAGTTTGAATACTGGCATCCGCTGTTGAATCAAGCGGCGATCCAGGTGCAACAACAGATCACAAATCTGCAAGGGCTGAACAACACGTATTACGCCGGTGCGTGGTTAAAAAACGGCTTTCACGAAGATGGGTTGTCGTCGGCGCTCGACGTGGTCGACCTGATCGGTGCTGCGAATTCAGAAGCCACGGCGTTGCTGGCCGCTGAATGAGCGCCGCCGCCATCATCGTCGGTGACGTGGTTCACGAGCGCTTTCGGCCCGCGAGTCATAAGTTCACCTACCCGCTGTTTTGCCTGCGTATTCCACTTGGCAAACTGGGCGAGGTGGCACAACAGATGGCGGTGAATCGCGGTGGTTGGGTATCGTTTCAAGAGCGCGATCACGGTGCGCGAGACGGATCGTCAACGCTGGCATGGGTGCACAGCATACTGGTTGAACATGGCGTCGAGGCCGCCTCAGAACGTGATATTGAAGTCGATTTGCACACCTTTCCGCGCATGTTCGGTTATGTGTTCAACCCAGTCAGTTTTTGGGTTTGTCGGCACCTTGCCAACGAGGGTAGCTCAGTGTGCGCAGTGCTGGTTGAGGTAAACAACACATTCGGTCAGTCGCACAGCTACCTGTTGACTCCTACCAACGGAGTCGGCATCCAGTCCGGCGAAATGCTGGAGGCGACCAAGCAGCTTCACGTTTCACCATTCAACGAAGTGCGCGGCGGGTATCGATTCCGTTTCAACTTCGACGCGGATCGCTGGATGGCGCGCATCGACTACTACGAGGGTGATGACGTTGCCAGCCCGTTGCTGCACACCCATATTTCAGGTGCCACGCAACCGTTGACAAAAGCCAACTTGCGCCGCGCGACACTACGGTTCCCATTCCAGACACTTGCGGTCGTCGCCCGTATTCACTTCCACGCGTTTTTGCTGTTTGCAAAGCGTGTGCCGTTCCTCGGCAAACTCAAATCAACCATGACAGGTATTTCGCGCTCATGAGTGCTACAGACACAACCTTTTCCTCGCTCCCCCCCTCGCTGCCCATCGCTGCGCGTGTGCTGTTCAAACTGCTCGGCGGTTTGCGCTATGGTCGCATTACAGCCACGCTGCCCGACAAGAGTCGCCACGAATTTGGCGCTGAAACGCACGGCATTCACGCCCACATCGATATTCACGATCTTGGCATCTGCACACAGATTCTGACCGGCGGTGACGTCGCATTCGGCGAAGGTTATTTCAACGGAATGTGGGATTCGCCCGATCTGGTGGCGCTTTTGACGCTGCTTGCGAAAAATCAGAACGAGCTTATGCCTGCGTTTTACGGGCGCGGCTGGAAGGGCTGGCTGTTCAAGCTGCGACACTTGTTGCGTACCAACAGTAAGAAGCAGGCGCGCAAAAATATCGAGGCGCACTATGACCTCGGCAACACGTTTTATCGTGAGTGGCTTGACTCCACGATGACCTACTCGTCAGCATTATTCAACGGCAATTTGCAGGGCGACTTCGCTGCGGCGCAAATCGCAAAGTACGAACGCATCCTAGCTGAAATCAATGCGCCGGTCGGCGGACACATCCTCGAAATCGGCTGTGGTTGGGGCGGCTTCGCCGAATATGCGGCCACGTCCCGCGGCTTGCGTGTCACTGGCATCACCTTGTCACCCGCGCAGCTGGAAAGTGCCCGTGACCGCATCAAAGCGGCTGGGCTGGACGCGCAAGTGCAGTTTGAATTGTGTGACTATCGTGACGTTGCCAAACGCTTTGGTTCGACCTTTGACGGCGTCGCGTCCATCGAAATGTTTGAAGCCGTGGGGCAAAAGTATTGGGAAAGCTACTTTCAGGCGGTGCGAGAGGCGCTCCGACCTGAGGCGCGTGCCTGCGTTCAAGTGATCACGATTGACGAGGCGCGCTTCGAACAATATGAATCGACGAGCGACTTCATACAACAGTACATTTTCCCCGGTGGCATGCTGCCCTCGCCAGAGCGCTTTGAGGCTAAGGCCAAGAGCGCCGCAATGCGGGTGACGCAGCGTTTTGAGTTTGGACTGGATTACGCTGAGACGTTGCGCCGCTGGCTACGACAATTCGATGCCCGCCATGATGAAATCACCGCCCAAGGCTTTTCACAAAATTTTGTGAAACTATGGCGGTTCTATCTGGCCTACTGCATCGCAGGATTTGAAGCAGGGAGTATCAATGTTGGTCAGTACACTTTGGCGCGTTAAGCCGCAAATATCAGCCGCCGTGGTGCGCGTCTCAATGGCGCTTGGCATCGCGCTTATCTTGTCGCTGGGGCAAGCGCAGCTGCACGCCCAGACCACCGGGACTGCACCACCGCTGCCCGCCAGCGCCAAAGCGGGCATGCCCGAGCTCAACGTGCTCGGCGGCGGGCTGCTGCGGGTGCTGGGTTTTCAGGTGTACAACGCGTATTTGTGGACGCCCGCGGGCTCGGCGTTTGACCGCACCAAGCCGCACGTATTGGATCTTCAGTACTTGCGAAACTTTTCGGCCAAAAAGTTGGCGGAACGAAGCATTGATGAGATGCGTGGCCAGGGTATCGGCGACGAAGCGGTTTACGTGAAATGGCTCGCAGAAATGGAGCGTGTGTTCGCCGATGTGAAAGAGGGTGACCGGCTTACCGGCGTGGTCACACCGACCAGAACTTCCAAGTTTTTTCACAACGGTGCGTATCGCGGCGAGGTCACTGATCCGATGTTCACCGACGCGTTTTTCGGCATTTGGCTCAACGAAAAGTCGTCGCAGCCGCGCATGCGCAACAAGTTACTCGGCAAGCCTGAGTAGCGCCTTCTCCAGCCGCAGCAGCAAAGATCATTTCGTGCAACCCGTCAGCAAGCCAGAGCTGGTTCGCTACAGCTTGTTTGCGGCTCCGCTGGCGATGGCAGCGCTGCCGGTTTACGTTCACGTGCCCAAGCTGTATGCGGAGCTGGGCTTGTCGCTCACTGCGCTCGGCGGTTTGCTGTTGGTGTTGCGCTTTGCCGACGCTTTTGTCGATCCGCTGCTAGGTCGTTGGTCTGACCGCCGCGCCACACGATTCACGGCCATCGCAGTTGCTTGCGCAGCCTTGCTCGTCGGTATGTTGGGCTTACTTAATCCCGCCGCAGCCTCATCGTTCTCGATGGCACTGTGGCCATGGCTGACGGTGTCATTGATCCTCGTTTACTTCGGCTTTAGTCTGGCAACCATTGCTTACAGCGCCTGGGGCGCGGAGCTGCCGCCTGACTCAGCAGCGCGCACCCGACTCACCGCAAGCCGCGAAGCGGTGGGCTTGATCGGCGTGCTGATTGCGGCGGCTCTGCCTACGATGCTTGCGAGTAGTGGTGCGCAAGCGCCACACAATGGCTTGGGGCTTGCGCGTTTTTCGTGGCTATTTGCGTTGGCGTTGATCTTCACGCTATGTGCGCTGTGGCGGCTACGTGAAGCGAAAGTGGCAGTCGACACGCCCGGAGCATTGCGCGGTGTGCTTAAGGACAAACGCTTCGTTGCGTTGCTTGCGGTGTTTGCGTTAAACGGTATCGCGTCCGCCATTCCTGCGACGCTGTTGCTCTTCTTCGTAGACGATGTATTGCGCGCCAAAGAATGGGAGCCGGTATTTCTCGTGAGCTATTTTCTTGCGGGCGCGCTGGCCATGCCGCTGTGGGTGATGCTCGCCGCA
The DNA here is from genome assembly GCA_025354075.1 of Burkholderiales bacterium. Classification (GTDB taxonomy): domain Bacteria; phylum Pseudomonadota; class Gammaproteobacteria; order Burkholderiales; family Casimicrobiaceae; genus Casimicrobium. The sequence goes on from JANXNO010000486.1 coordinate 10,264, forward strand.
AGGCTGGGAAAGGTCGCCGCGTGGGGCATCGGTATGGTGCTGGCAGTGCTCGCATTTTCGTGGGCCGCGAGCTTTGGCGCGGGGGACCGTATTGCATTTCTGGTCGTGTGTATTGCCAGTGGTGTGGCGCTGGGCGCAGATCTCGCGCTTCCGCCCGCATTGCTCGCTGACGCCATCGAAAAAGCAAATGCCCGAGACCGTACCGGTAGCTATTTCGGCATTTGGACCTTTGCCACAAAAGCAAACCTTGCGTTGGCTGCAGGTCTTGCGCTGCCGATTGTCAGCGCCTTCGGATATCGGTCGGGCGAGCCGTCCTCAAACGTCGCCGCGCTCACGCTGGCCTACACCGTACTTCCCTGCCTGTTGAAGCTCGCTGCTTTGACATTGCTGTGGAAAATTCACCGCAAATTTTGATTTTTTGGAGATGCACCATGCCACGCAACAGTATGTTTTTTCGCTTTTTGAGCTTCGCTGCATTCACGCTGCTTCTCGCGGGCTGCGCATCCGTGCAAGTCTCTGACTATGCGCAGGAGAAGCCGAAGTTCGACTTGCAGCAATATTTCAATGGTCGCGTGCTCGCGCATGGCATCGTGCACGATCGCTCCGGCAAAGTCATCCGCCGTATGACGGTCGACATGAATTGCACGTGGGTGGGTGACACGGGCACGCTGGATGAAGACTTCACCTATTCCGACGGTAAAAAAGAGCGCCGCATATGGACGATCAAGAAGCAGGGTGACCGCTACATCGGCACCGCCGCCGACGTCGTGGGCGAAGCGGTAGGCTCGGCATCAGGCAACGCCTTGAACTGGAAATACGTGCTCGCGCTGCCCGTCGACGACAAGGTTTACAACGTCGATTTCGATGACTGGATGTGGCAGCTCGACGACAAGGTCATGATCAATCGCGCTGAGTTCTCCAAGTTCGGGTTTAAGCTCGGCGAAGTGTTAATTTCCTTCACTAAACAGTAGCAGGCAGAATCGATGGCCACACTCAATCCTCCAATTCGAGACTGGGCCAAACAGCGCGTCTGGATCATCGGCGCGTCCACCGGCATTGGCAAAGCGCTCGCCGACGCGTTGCTTGCCAAAGGCGCCAAAGTGGCCGTGTCCGCACGCACCGCACAAACACTCGATGATGCATTTGCATCGCAGCCCAACGCATTGCGCTTGCCGCTCGACATCGCTGACGGCAAGTCGGTCGCGGCTGCGCTGGAAAGCATCCATCACAGCTGGGGCGGGCTTGATTTGGGCATCGTGATGGCGGGCACCTATCGCGCCATTCGGGCGTGGGAGCTGAACGAAGAAGCCATCCGTAACATGATGCAGACCAACGTTTACGGCGCGATGAACGCCAGCGCGTTGCTCACCCAATATTTCTTGAAGCAGGGCAGCGGCCACGTCAGCATCGTCGCATCTGTTGCGGGCTACAGCGGACTGCCGAAAGCAATGGTGTACGGCCCTTCCAAGGCCGCGATGATCAACTTTGCCGAAACGTTGTACATCGACCTGAGTGAAAAAGGCATCGGCGTATCCGTGGTGAACCCCGGCTTTGTGAAGACGCCACTCACTGCGCAGAACGACTTCAAAATGCCGCATCTGATCGAGCCGGAGGAGGCTGCGAGCGAGATGATCAAAGGCTATGAAGCGGGCGATTTTGAAATCCATTTTCCGCGCGCGTTCACGCGACAGCTCAAGCTGCTGCGCCTCTTGCCGTACAGCCAGTATTTCAAGCTGATCAAGAAATCGACCGGGCTGTGAGCGAGCGGTTAGACAAACTCGCGGCGTACTTCGAATCCATTTCGGAGGCCACACTGCCGCAACTGCGTGACTTCTATGCGCCAGACGCCTACTTCAAAGACCCGTTCAACGAAGTGCGCGATGTGGCGTCAATTGAGCACATCTTTGCCGAGATGTACGTGTCGCTGCACGATCCGCGCTTTGTCGTGCACAGCAGAATCGAGCAGGACTTTGATGCGTTCCTGGCCTGGGACTTTCGCTTCCGAATCAAGAAGTACAAACCCGGCGTGACGCAGACGATTCGCGGCAGCTCGCACCTCAAATTTGATGTCCAAAATCGAGTCTGCTATCACCGCGACTATTGGGACGCTGCGGAGGAGCTCTACGAAAAGCTGCCGCTGGTCGGCGGGCTCATGCGTTTTTTGAAGAAGCGAGTTGGCTGAAACCTCGCCGAGCGCTCATGCGACGCCCAGTTGCAGAAATTTCAAAAGTATGGCTATAATCTAAGGCTTCGGGATGTTAGCTCAGTTGGTAGAGCAGCGGACTTTTAATCCGTTGGTCGGCGGTTCGAGCCCGCCACGTCCTACCAGAATTACGTACAGAATAGCAATAAAAATCAAAGGGTTAGCTCAGGCTAGCCCTTTTTCTTTGAGCGTCTGGATCGTGGTAATGCGACGCAAAGCGCTGCCCGCTGGATCATTCATTTTGGCGTACCGATTTCCGAAACAGAGCTACAGCTTTGGCTTAAAAGCCCTATTGGCTCGGGGCAAAGACGGAAAAAGCGGTTTAGTCAACTTATTGCGAAAATGGTCTTTAGCCCTTGTCGCACGGGCGTTTCATCCAAAAGCTGCACATCTGGAAAGACGGGGTAGTGGCTGTGTAGTCCTCCAGCGTTAGCGTGCGTTATATCGACGCAGCATCGGCATCAACCATTCGCCGGGCGCAATCATGGATGAATGCCTTCTCTCTGTTTCCGAAATTCGCGCGACCCTTGATCGCAGCGTTATCCACGCTCGCCCTCGCTACCACTGCGTCGGCGCTGGGGCAAATCAGTGAGCTGCACAATCGCATCGCAGCGCTGCCGGGCAGCCCGCAACGCGCCGCACTCACGCTCGACGCCTGCGGTGGCGGCTTTGATGCCGACCTGATTCAATTTTTGATCGAGCAGCGCATCCCCGCCACGTTGTTCGTCACCAAAAAATGGCTCGATAAAAATCCGCTGGGCACGGCCGTGCTGACGGCTCATCTCGACCTGTTTGACATTGAAGACCACGGCGAAAATCACATCCCGGCCGTCATCGGCGCGGGCCGCAAGGTCTACGGCATCGCTGGTGTGGCTGGCGTGCCGCAGCTGCGCCAGGAGGTGCTCGCCGGTGCCAGCGCGATTGAGCACGCCATTGGTGTGCCCGCGCACTGGTATCGCGGAGCGACCGCGGAATACGACGTGCAGGCCGCCGACGAAATCCGCCACCTGGGTTTCAGCATCGCCGGTTTTTCAGTGAATGTCGACGCCGGTGCCACGCTCAAAAAGCCGCAAATCATCGAGCGTCTGCGCCGCGTGCGTGATGGCGACGTCATCATCGCGCACATGAACAAACCCGCCTCGGACACCGCCGAAGGCCTGATCATCGGGCTGGCCGAGCTGCAGCGGCGCGGGCTGGTGTTTGCGCGTCTCGATCAGCTCACGCTGGTTGCCGTGAAATAGTCGCCGCCAACGGCGGCGCTACCGGAGTTGCGCCCCCGCGTGCGGTGCCTGCGCCACCGGTCCGTGGTCGTCGTCCGGTCGCTTCCACGGGTCCACATGCGTCATGAGGTTTAGCACGCGATGCCGTTGCATCACGCGTCGCCGCGCCTCCACCGCAATGTCGTGCCCCGCCTCCACGGTCAGCGTCGCGTCCACTTCAATGTGCGCATCGGCCACGATCAGGTCGCCCATCTTGCGCGTCCGAATGTCGTGCACGTTCTTCACGCCGGGCGTCTCCGCCACGGTCTTGCGGATCGCTGCCGCTTCTTCCTCGTCCACCGCGCGATCCATCAGGTCATGCAGCGCGTCCCAGCCAAAGCTCCAGCCCATCTTCGCCACCATAAAGCCCACGATCAGCGCCGCAATCGGATCGAGGATCGGGTAACCGAGCAGATTGCCGACGATGCCCACGCTCACTACCAGGCTGGACGCCGCATCCGACCGCGCATGCCAGGCGTTCGCCACCAACATGCTCGACTTCACGCGCTTCGCCACCGCCAGCATGTAGCGGAACAACAGCTCCTTCGCCACCAGCGCCCCGAGCGCCACCCACAGCGCAATGATGTGCACCTCGGCAATCGTTTCCGGGTTCTCCAGCTTCATCGCCGCCGACCACAACATGCCCACGCCGACCGCCATCAGGATCACCCCCAGCGCCAACGACGCCGCCGTCTCAAAGCGCTGATGCCCGTACGGATGATCCTCGTCCGCATCCTTTTGGCTCGCGTGATTCGCCAGCAGCACCACAAAGTCCGACACCAGATCCGCCAGCGAATGAATCCCGTCCGCAATCAACCCCTGCGACTTCGACAACACGC
>JANXNO010000501.1 GCA_025354075.1 Burkholderiales bacterium
GCTTTTTCGTGCGTCAGCGCTGAGAGATCGGCTGCCGCGAGTGCGTCCATTGCGACGTCGCCGTCGCGCAATACCGAGCAAATCCGCGCGTGGGCGTACTGCACGTAATACACCGGATTTTCTTCGCCCTGTGACAACGCAAGGTCAATATCAAAAGTGAATTCGCTATCGGCCTTGCGCGAAACCAGGAAGAAGCGCACAGCGTCTTTGCCCACCCATTCGATCAGTTCACCGAGCGTTACGTACATGCCCGCGCGCTTGGAAATTTTTACTTCCTCGCCGCCCTTCATCACCCGCACCATCGAGTGCAGCAGGTAGTCAGGGTAGCCCTTCGGGATGCCCATATCCAGCGCCTGCAAGCCTGCGCGAACCCGGGCAATGGTGCCGTGATGATCGGTGCCCTGAATGTTCACTACCTGCGTGAAGCCGCGTTCCCACTTGGTCACGTGATAGGCCACGTCAGGCACAAAATAGGTGTAGCCGCCCGCTGCCTTGCGCATCACGCGGTCTTTGTCGTCGCCAAAATCGGTGGTCTTCAACCACAGCGCGCCATCAGCCTCAAAAGTGTGACCAGAGGCTTGCAGCGCGGTCACCGTCTTGTCAACGCGACCGTCGGAATACAACGAGCTTTCGAGGTAATAGCAGTCGAACGGCTTGACGCCGAACGCGGTTAAATCTTTGTCCTGCTCGGCGCGCAGCATGGCAACCGCAAAGGCGCGAACGGCATCCGCGTCGTTCACGTCACCGCCCTGCGCGACAAATGATTTGCCGATTTCAACGATGTAGTCGCCGCGGTAACCGTCTTCCGGCCAGCCCGCGCTGTCCGGTTCCACACCCTTCGCGCGCAGTTGCACCGAACGCGTCAAATTGTCGATCTGGTTACCCGCGTCGTTGTAATAAAACTCGCGATATACAGAGCAGCCCTGCGTTTCGAGCAGATTGCATAGCGTGTCGCCGAGGGCAGCCTGGCGCGCATGTCCGGTGTGCAGCGGGCCAGTCGGATTGGCGGACACAAATTCCACCAGCACTTTTTCGCCACGACGCGCGTCACCGAGACCGAATTTTTCACCCAGCTTCAACACGTCGGCAACGACTGAAAATTTCGCCGCTGGCTTCAAGCGGATATTGATGAAACCAGGGCCTGCGATGGTGACTTCCTGCACCAGCGGATGCGGCGCCGCATCAAGTGCTGCCTTTAACGCAGTGGCCACTTCACGCGGATTTTTGCCCAGCGGTTTCGCCAGTTGCAGCGCGATGTTGGTGGCGTAGTCGCCGTGATCGGCTTGCTTGGGGCGTTCTAGGGCGGGCGTTGCCGTGTCGCTCAGTCCGGCAGACTTTACGCCTGCGCTGAGCCATTCAATTAAATGTTCTTTTTGCATTAGGAAAGTGACTTCAGCTCAAGTTCGTCCACACGCCCTGATTGGCGCTGGACGCGAGGCAGGCCTCGACAAACGCCATGCTGTGCACGCCGTCATGGATGGTGGGAAAGGTGGTGTCAGTGATCGGACGGTCGGCGCGGCGCGCGGTGATCGCCAGCGCGGTTTCGCGATAAATGTTGGCGAACGCTTCGAGCATGCCTTCGGGGTGTCCGCGCGGCGTACGTGCGAGGCCGAGAATTTCTGCCGGCAGGCCGGGATCGCTGCGACCGATGAGATGGGTGCCGCCGCCTTCGAGTTGCAGGCGCAGATAAGACGCATTTTGATGCGACCATTCAATCAGTCCACGCTCGCCATAGATGCGTAGACGAATGTCGTTCTCGCCACCTGCGGCCGCCTGCGTCACGAGGAACTGCCCGCGCGCGCCGCCTGTGAAGCGCAGGTTCGCGAGCATGGTGTCGATCACTTCACGATTGGGCACGATGGCACCTGCGTCGGCACTGACCGCTGCCACGGTCAAGCCCGCGACGCTGCACGCAAGGTGCTGCGCATGACAACCAATCGCCGAGAACACCAGCGCCAGCCCGCTGCGGCCTGCGTCAAAACGCCAGCGGTCGCGGTCGGTCATCGCGTCAGGCTGAACGGGGATCGCGGTGCCATTCTGGATGTATTCAACCTGCAGCATGCGCACGCTACCGATGGCACCGGTGGCGATCAGGTGCCGGGCGTGGCGGGTCATTGGGTAGGCTGAAAAAGCATGCGTCACGGCCACAATTTGATCGTTGGCGCGTGAGCGTGCTGCGAGGTCGCGCGCCTCGGCAGCAGTGGTGCTGACGGGCTTGTCGAGCATGACATCCAGTCCGGCATCGAGCGCTGCAGCGACTGCGGGGTAATGGGTGTCGTTCGGCCCCATGACCGCGACGGCGTCGATGCCATCGGCGCGCGACCTCTCAACAGCAAGCATGGTCGCCACGTCCGGGTAGCCGCGTGACGCGTCGAGCCCCATCGCGATGGCCGCCTCCCGCGAGCGATCCGCTTTCGACGAGAAGACGCCACCGACCACCTGCCACAAGCCGTCAAGCTCCGCGGCACGACGGTGCATGCCGCCAATCCACGAGGTTTGGCCACCGCCGACAAAGGCGATGCGCAGCGGGCGACGGGTTTCGGCCGGCAATGACATTTCGGTCTCCATCAACATTCAATCAGGCCGCTTTTTCCAGCGTCAAACCGGCGTGCTCGCGCAGCGGATGAAACTCGATCTTCGGATGCCGCTCCTGCGTGAGGCGCAGGTCGTACGTGCTGGTGAGCAGATACGCCAGCGTGTTCGCCGCGTCGTACGCGAGCTTTGACGCGTTGTAATCCATGAATTTTTTCATCTCGACTGGGTCATCACAGGTCACCCAGCGCGCGCCGACGAACTGGCTGCCGCTGAGTTTGATGTCGGCCTTGTACTCCGATTGCAGGCGGTGTTGCACCACTTCAAATTGCAACTGGCCCACCGCGCCGAGCAGCATCAGCGAACCGAGTTGCGGCTTGAACACTTGAATCGCACCTTCTTCACCGAGCTGCGCGAGGCCTTGTTGCAACTGTTTGCTGCGCAGCGGATTTTTCAATTCCACTGTCTGAAAAAGCTCCGGCGCAAAGAACGGCAAACCGGTGTATTGGCGGCTTGCGCCATCGGTCACGGTGTCGCCCAGCTGCACGCCGCCGTGAATGGTGAAGCCGATGATGTCCCCGGCGTACGCCTCGTCCACCGCTTCGCGGCGCTGCGACAGGAACGTGACCACGCTGGTCGGACGCATCTCTTTTGCTGTGCGCTGAACCTTGAGCTTCATGCCCTGCGAATACTTGCCCGAACACACGCGTACGAACGCAATGCGGTCGCGATGCATCGGGTCCATGTTGGCCTGCACTTTGAACACGACGCCGGAGAAACCTTCGGCATCGGGCGAAATTTCAGTGGTGGAGCCGTCCGGGTTAGTCGAGTTGCGCGGATGCGGCGCTGGGGCCAGATCGACCAGTGCATCAAGCACTTCCTGAACGCCGAAATTGTTCACCGCCGAGCCAAAAAACACTGGCGTTTGCTTCGCCGCCAAAAACGCTGTGCGGTCGAAGGCTGGCGAGGCGCCGGTGAGCAATTCGATGTTCTGCATCGCCTGATCAAAGTCCGTTCCGAAGCGCGCTTTGAGCGTGGCGAGATCGGTTAGCGGAATGTCCTCCGCCTCGGTCACCTTGTCTTCGCCCGCCGCGAATACGCGCATGGTTTGCGTTTGCAGATTGATGATGCCCGCGAACGCCTTGCCTTGACCTACGGGCCAGGTCATCGGCACGCAGGGCATGCCCAGTTCGGCTTCCACTTCGTCTAAGAGCTCAATCGGGTCGCGACCTTCGCGGTCCATTTTGTTCACAAACGTGATGATGGGCGTGTCGCGCTGTCGGCAGACCTCAATCAGGCGCTTGGTTTGCGCTTCCACACCGTTCGCAGCGTCAATCACCATCAATGCGCTGTCAACGGCGGTCAACACGCGATACGTATCTTCCGAAAAGTCCCGGTGGCCCGGGGTATCGAGCAGGTTCACCACGTGATCGCGGTAAAGCATCTGCATCACGCTCGATGCGACCGAAATGCCGCGCTGCTTCTCGATCTCCATCCAGTCGGACGTGGCGTGGCGTGACGCTTTGCGTGCCTTGACGCTGCCCGCGACGTGAATCGCGCCCGAAAACAGCAAAAGCTTCTCAGTGAGCGTAGTTTTGCCCGCGTCGGGGTGGGAGATGATCGCGAAGGTGCGGCGGCGCGCAACTTCAGCCGTGTGAGGGTGGGCTGCCACTTTAAGAGACTTTTAGGCCGGAAAACCCTTGATTTTAAAGGAGTTCCAGCTGGAACGCTGCGACCGTTTGTCGCCTATGAACGACTTGTAATCATTTGTAATTTCATGGCATTTTGTCGGCGAGCGGAGCGTCTATGTCGTTACCTACTCACCGGCATGCACTGCCGACATTCAGCAACACCCCGCAAGGAGACGCATCATGAAGAAAATCCTCATCCTCGGCGCAGCGCTCGTATCAGCCCTTGCTGCCGCAGCGTCCAGTACGGCCAGCGCGGCCGATGGCAACAAGCATTTTGGCTACGGGCACGGTTACAACAACGGCTATCGCCCCGCCTACAGCGCCCCTGGCCCTGTGCGCGGCTATTACGCCCCATCCCGTGGTTACTGGCATGGCGGACGCTGGATCGCTCCAGTCGTAGTCGGTGGCCTGATTGCGGCAGCGGTCGGTGGAGCGTACGCATACAACCACTATGACTATCCAGCTCCGGTATACGTGGCACCGGGCTACGCGGCGCCGTCGTATTACGCACCCGCTACCGTGACTTACGCAGCACCCGCACGCACTGGCTTTGATTACGCCGACGCTAATGGTGATGGCTACATTTCGTTCGAAGAAGCCGCCGTCTACCCACACTGGCAGCGCAATTTCGGCAACATGGACCGCAATCGCGACGGCTACCTGTCACGCGACGAAGTCGCCGGCTGGCGTTACCGCTAGCGCGAACGGGTTCGGGCAAGTTTGCCCGACTTTTTGCACAACAAAACAATAATCGGAGGTTTTATGAACGTTCTTAAATCACTTTTGCTGGCCGCCACGGTTGCACTGGTCGCAACCGGTGCCTCAGCGGCACCCAACGGCAAATTCGGCAGTGCCGACGTCAACAAGGACAAGGCGTTGACCCAAGCCGAAGCCTGCGCGGGCAAGACGCCACGCATCTGCAAGAGCTTTGCAGCGATTGACGCCAATAAGGACGGCGCGGTGACACGCAGTGAACTTCGTGCGTTCAAGAACGCGAAACGTGCGGCCCGGAGTTTGCCGGTCAAGCCGTAGCTATCGACTCCGTCTGTAGGAGCGGCTCTGCCGTGATTGGCGCAACATCAAGCGTTAGGGCACGGCAGAGCCGCTTCTACATTCAGCCTCAGTGATTAGTCAACGCCGAGCAGCTGATCGTCTGCTGCAGCACGTGCGAATCATCCACGCCCAATTCGATGATGTCCGGCCCGCAATTCGCCGCTTCGAGACACACATAATGCTTCCACCCCTCGGGCGGCAAATCAGGAAATGTCTTGATGAATTCCTCGCCCGGATTCCACGCTACCAGCGTTTTGCTGCCTGAAGTCGTGAGCGTGATTTTGCGATGTGCGGCGGGGTCGATCAGATCAAACCGGTTGCCCGCATTCATGTAGATGCGGTCGCTCCGCCCCGGATCACGCGCGTCGTGCAAGTCCCAATCGCCGCGCTGGATGTGCTCGTTAAAGTCATCAAACTTGTCGGAATAGGTCAGGCCATCAAGCCCGGTCACCGTCACGCGGCTTGAATCGCCGACCTTGAAATAGGTGTGCAGCGCCTGCGTAAATCGCACCGTCTCAGCGCCCAGATTCACCGTCGTCAGCGCCTGCTCCAGCACGCGACCGATGCGCATCGTCAGCATCAAACCCATCATCACGTCCGGCACTTCGGGCGGTGCCAACGCCAGCACGATGTCGCCGTCCGGGTTTTGCTGCGCGTGCGTCAATTGCCATTGCAACGTGCGCACCAGCCCGTGCTGCGGCGCGTTCGGCGGCTGCCCTTGCTTGGCGAAGTACGGCCAGCAAATTGGAATGCCGCCGCGAATCGGGTCGGGCGGACGTTTCGACGTCGGCGACACCCACAACACGTCATCAAACCCCTGCGGTACGAACGACAACACATGCCCGCCAAACAAGCTGACCGCCGCCTTCGAAAACGGCGTGGAAATCAACAGCGCCGGAAAGCCCTGAAACTCCCCGAAACGCAGGCCCGGAATTGAACTCATAAGGTCATCAGCTTTGTCTTGAATGGTTTATTGTAAAGGGGCTGGCAAGGCGAATCAGCTTAAGTCGACTTTTTGTATATTAATGCGCTACGCCCATATTGAATAAGAGTTACAGCAAAAAGTTGATATTCAAACAATCCCGCCATCCACGATGAACGCCTGCCCTGCGCAGCCTCGCGAGTCATCGCTCGCGAGGAACAGCACCATCGCCACGACGTCATCCGCGTCGAGGCGGAATTTAAGCGCCTGATTGTCGAGAAATTCC
>JANXNO010000513.1 GCA_025354075.1 Burkholderiales bacterium
CTCGCCGGACGCCACGACCCGGTGGGCGTGACGGATCGGGCCGAAATTGAGGCGCACATTGCCAGCTTTCACGCCGCCCGTGACGGAAGCGCCTGATGGCGGCGCTGCTCGACGTTCGCAACTTGCGGACGCAATTCAAGACGGATGACGGTGAATTTCCGGCCGTCGATGACGTCAGCTTCTCGGTGGATGCGGGCAAGACGTTGGCCATTGTCGGCGAGTCGGGCTGTGGCAAAAGCGTCACCGCCCTGTCCATTATGGGTCTGGTACCGAACCCGCCCGGTCGCATCAGCAGCGGCTCGATTCAATTCGAAGGCCGCGAGCTGGTGGGGGCCAAGCCGCGTGACATGCAGGATTTGCGCGGCAACGGCATGGCCATGATTTTTCAGGAGCCGATGTCGTCGCTGAACCCCGTGTTCACGATCGGAGAGCAGATTGTCGAGGCATTGCTGCGCCATCGGGCGATCACGCGCTCACAGGCCGTTGAGCGCGCGATTGCGATGCTGACCAAAGTGCGCATTCCCGCGCCCGAGCAGCGCTTTCATGAATATCCGCACAAACTTTCGGGGGGTATGCGGCAGCGCGCGATGATCGCAGTGGCGCTGGCCTGCGACCCCAGACTGCTGATCGCAGACGAACCGACCACCGCGCTTGATGTGACCATTCAGGCACAAATACTTGAGCTGATGCGCACGTTGCAGCAGGAGACAGGCACCGCCATCATCCTGATCACGCACGATCTTGGTGTAGTCGCCGAGGTGGCCGATGACGTGCTGGTGATGTACGCGGGTCGCGTGGTCGAGCGCGCGCCGGTGAACGCTCTGTTCGAGTCGCCGCAGCATCCATATGCGGTTGGCCTGCTCGGATCGATTCCACGGTTGGAAGTTGAGCGCACACGACTCGCGTCAATCGAGGGCCAGGTGCCGAGCCCGTTGCGTCGCGGTGCGGGCTGTAGCTTCGCGGATCGTTGCCCGTTTGCCGATACACAGTGTCGTACGGCAATACCGGAACTTCGCAATGTGGGTGAGCAGCACCAATCGGCGTGCTGGAAAGCGCCGCTCGATCCGGATGTACTGATGGCGGGTCAAAACGAAGCGGCGCTGGCATGAGCGATAGGCCGCTGCTGCGTGTCGAACAACTGGTCAAACACTTTTCCGTGCGTCGCGGCGTATTTGGGCGCGTGAGCGGCGTCGTACGTGCGGTCGATGGTGTCGATTTTGATCTTGCGGCAGGTGAGACGTTGGGTGTCGTTGGTGAATCGGGCTGTGGCAAATCCACGCTCGGACGGCTGGTGCTGCGCTTGATTGAGGCGAGCGCCGGTCGCGTTTCATTCGCGGGTAAAGACCTGAGCTCGCTTGATGCGGCAGAGCTGCGTGCGCAACGCCGCGAGATGCAGATCATTTTTCAGGACCCGTACTCGTCGCTCAACCCACGCATGACGGTTGGGCAAACGCTGACCGAGCCGTTGATGCTGCATGGCCTGCATACAGGACGCCATCGCGAACGGGTGGCCGAACTGCTGCGCACTGTGGGTCTGGCACCGGAACACGCGCTGCGTTATCCCCATGAGTTTTCTGGCGGGCAACGGCAGCGCGTTGGCATCGCGCGAGCACTCGCGGCGGAGCCCAAACTGATCGTGTGTGACGAAGCCGTTTCGGCGCTCGACGTATCCGTGCAGGCGCAGGTGGTGAACCTGCTTCAGGACCTGCAGAAACAATTTGGCATTGCATATTTGTTTATCGCACATGATCTGGCGGTGGTCAAACACATCGCCACGCGAATCGCCGTGATGTATCTCGGGCGCGTCGTCGAGATCGGCGACAAGAGCGCACTGTTCGCCACGCCGCGCCATCCGTACACGCAGGCGTTGCTGTCAGCGATCCCGCTGCCGGAGCCTGGCCTGCGTCGTGAACGCGTGTTGGTCGGCGGCGATGTGCCGAGCCCGATGAATCCGCCGACAGGCTGCCATTTTCATACCCGTTGTCAGTACGCACAGGCGTTGTGCGCACAGCGTGTGCCGGCGCTTGAGGCTGATGGCGAACAGTCTGTTGCCTGTCATTTCTGGCGCGAAATCGCGATGCCTGCTGCGTTGCCCGAACGTACCATCCTGTCCACCGCGCAGCGCCGTCTTGAGCGATTGCAGTCAGCTTTTGTTTCGCCTGTGCGTGCACCTGGTGCGCAAGGCTGATGAAACCGCCATTCAATAACTTTCTGTGTTTACCCCGGAGCTATCAACCATGAAATTCCTGACTCGATCTGTATGGCCAGCGCTACTGCTGGCACTGGTTCCACTGATTGCCAATGCGCAAACGTTGCGCGTCGGCCTGGCCGAAGACCCGGACGTGCTTGACCCATCGCTCGCCCGCAGTTTCGTGGGGCGGGTTGTGTTCTCAGCGCTCTGCGACAAGCTGTTTGATATCGACGAGAAGCTTGAAATCGTGCCGCAACTGGCCACGTCCTATGAGTGGTCTGCCGACAGTAAAGTGCTCACCCTCAAACTGCGTCCAGGTGTCACCTTTCACGATGGCGAGAAGTTCGATGCTGCGGCAGTGAAGTTCAACATTGAACGTCACAAGACGCTGCCCGGCTCCAATCGCCGTGGCGAACTGGCCCCTGTGGCCACCGTTGACGTTGTGGATGCAGCTACGGTTCGTTTGAACCTTTCAGCACCGTTTTCGCCACTGCTTGCGCAACTCGCGGACCGCGCGGGCATGATGGTGTCGCCCAAAGCAGCTCAGGCGGCAGGCGACAAGTTCGGCACCAAACCGGTGTGCTCCGGGCCGTTCAAATTTGTAGAGCGCGTTGCCCAGGATCGCATGGTGTTCGAGCGCTTTCCGCAGTACTGGAACAAGGCTGCGATTCACTTTGACAAAGTGATCTACACACCGATTCCGGACGCTACGGTGCGCCTCGCCAATCTCAAATCGGGGCAGCTCGACTTTATCGAACGCGTCAGTTCCAGCGACATGGAAAAACTTCAGGCAGACAAAAAACTCAAGACATCGCGCATCACCGAACTGGGCTATCAGGGCATCACCATCAACATCGGCAAGAGTGACCAGGCAAAGAAAAATCCATTAGGGCGTGACGCAAGAGTGCGCGAAGCGTTTGAGTTATCACTCGACAGGCAAGGTCTGGCCCAAGTGGTGATGGACAATGAAGCCATCGTCGGCAACCAGTGGGTGCCGCCGGACAATTCGTTCTACGCAAAGGGCAGCCCGATCCCCAAGCGAGACATTGCACGCGCCAAGGCACTTCTAAAAGAAGCAGGCGAACCCAACCCGAGTTTCACGCTGGTTGCTCCCACGACGTCTGACGCGCAAAAGCTGGCGCAAGTCGTGCAGGCCATGGCGAAGGAGGCGGGATTTGATGTCAAGATTCAGGCGGCCGAATTTGCGACGTCACTGAATATGGCAGACCGTGGTGAGTTTGAAGCCTACGCGCTGGCATGGAGTGGTCGCGCCGATCCTGATGGGAATTTGTTCAGCTTTCATGGCTGCAAGCAACCGCTGAACTACACCGGATACTGCGATGTGGAGACGGACAAACTGCTTGCCCAATCGCGTGAATTGCGCGACCCGGCCGCACGCAAAAAAGTGTTTGAGCAAATCGCCGCACGCGTGCTCAAAGAGCGTCCCGTTATTTACGTTTATCACCGCAACTGGCTGTGGGCGTACAGCGCGAAGCTGTCTGGCGTGCGCAACATTCCCGATGGGCTG
>JANXNO010000528.1 GCA_025354075.1 Burkholderiales bacterium
GAACAGTAAGCCTTCGAAACGTATTCGTGCAACGATGATTGTCCCGCAGCGGCCCAGGCCGGGCCATTGCGGAACTTGTCGTGGACTTAGAACGTGTACTTCATCCCAACGGAGACACCCTTGAGCTTGCCGCCGGCAAACGCCAGCGCTTCCTCCCAACTCGCTTCACGGAACACGTCCATCACGTGGTCCGGATCCATCGTGAATTCGCCATTTTTTGGCGCATCAGCACGGCGAATCAGCGGCTTGGTAAGGCGATGCGGATGATGCGCATAGTCAAAGCCATAGCGACCCTTGACGCACAAGCGCCCGTGATTGGCCGGGCCATCGCGGCCTTCCACGAAGAGAATCTTGTTGTCCTTGACGTTGTAGGTGAGCTGACAGCCAACGCCGCAATATGGACACACCGATTCCACCTGTTTATCGGGCACCACGAGCGCGGCCTCACGCGCGGGCATCAGCGCACCCGTTGGACATGCCTGCACGCATTCGCCGCAGGCAACGCAAGTGGACGCGCCCATCGGGTCATCCATGTCGAACACGATCTTCGCTTCATCTCCACGGAAGGCGAGGCCGATGACGTCATTGACCTGCTCGTCGCGACAGGCGCGAAGACAGCGCGTGCATTGAATGCAGGCATCCAGATTCACTGCAATCGCAGGGTGTGACAAATCTTGCCGAACCTGCTTGCGCGCTTCGAAACGCGGCTTGCCGACTCCGATCTTTCCCGCCCAGTCATCCACTTCATTGTGGCGTGTGTAGTCTGTCTCCGGCATGTCGGATAGCAGCAGTTCGAGCACCATCTTTTGCGAAGCAACGGCGCGTTCGCTGTTGGTCACGACCTTCATGCCAGCGGTCGGCACGCGACAGCACGACGGTGCCAAAACACGTTCACCATTGATCTCGACCATGCAGGCGCGGCAGTTGCCGACCGCCTCCAACCCCTCCATGTAGCAAAGGTGCGGAATTTCCACGCCTTCGCGTTTGGCGACTTGCAGCAGCGTCTCAGTTGATCGGCCCGTTACGTCACGTCCGTTGAGATTGAAGCTCACGAGTGGCACATCAAGTGCGGCTGTTTCTTGTCTGGTAATCGCGTTCATAAACGTCCTTGATTCGCGGAGCTAACCGTCTGATGTTCAGTTCAGTTCGTGCGGGAAATATTTGACAACGCAGTCGACCGGATTAGGCGCTGCTTGCCCCAAGCCGCAGATAGACGCATCACGCATCACTAGAGACAAATCGGCAAGCAGAGGCAAATCCCATTTGTCTTTTTCTATGATCGCTGATGCTTTGGCGGTCCCAACGCGGCACGGTGTGCATTGACCGCAGGATTCATGATGGAAGAAGCGCATCATGTTGCGTGCGGCGTCTGTCGCCGTGTCCCTGTCGGAAAGCACGATCACAGCGGCCGATCCGATGAAGCAGCCGTACGGTTGCAGGGTATCGAAATCGAGCGGAATATTGTTCATCGTCGCTGGCAGAATGCCGCCCGAAGCACCGCCCGGCAAGTACGCGTAGAACGTCTGATGATCCAGCATTCCGCCGCAATATTCGTCGATTAATTCCTGAATCGTGATGCCTGCTGGAGCGAGCTTTACTCCCGGATTTTTGACACGACCGGACACGGAGAATGAGCGCAAACCCTTGCGTCCATTGCGACCGTGCGAAGTAAACCACTCGCTGCCCCTTTCGAGAATTTCGCGCACCCAGTACAGCGTCTCAAAATTGTGCTCCAGCGTCGGGCGACCGAACAGACCAACCTGCGCGACGTAAGGCGGGCGTAGACGTGGCATGCCACGCTTGCCTTCGATGGATTCGATCATCGCCGATTCTTCGCCACAGATGTAGGCACCAGCGCCACGACGCAACTCGATGTCTGGCATGTCTGCCATCGACGGTGAACGCTTCAACTTGGCAAGCTCAGCCTCAAGCATAGTGCGACAGCCGTGATATTCGTCACGCAGATAAACGTAAATCTTGTCGATGCCGACGGCCCACGCCGCGATCAACATGCCTTCAAGAAAGCGGTGCGGATCGCGTTCAAGATAAACACGATCTTTAAACGTACCGGGCTCGCCTTCGTCGATATTCACCGCCATCAAACGCGGGCCTGTTTCGGCACGCACGATGCGCCATTTACGACCCGTCGGGAAGCCTGCTCCACCGAGGCCCCGCAGACTGGAATCTTCCATCGTTTTTATGACCGATTCGACTTCTCGAGCACCCGAAAGGCAGGCTTTGAGCAACGCGTAACCGCCGTCGGCTTCGTAGCTTGCGTGGTCGATAAATCCGTCAGGCAAATGCTTGTTTGCACTTGCGGCAACCAACGCCGTCACCGCGTCAACACTCGCATTCGGAACCGGGTTCTGCCCCACAACAACCGCAGGTGCCTGCTCGCAGCGACCAATACAAGGCGCGGCAATCACGCGCACTTCGCGACCCAGCAGGGCAGGGAGTCTGGCCAATAGTTCCTGCGCACCAGCCATCTCACAAGACAGGCCGTCGCACACGCGTACGGTCAGTGCAGCAGGTGCAGCATCACCTTCCTTAACCACATCAAAGTGGTGATAGAAACTCGCGACCTCGTAAACCTCGGTTTGCGACAAACGCATTTCCTGCGCCAACGCGGCCAGATGCGCTGCAGAGAGACAACCGAAGCGATCCTGAATCTTGTGCAGATGCTCAATGAGCAAGTCAGCCTGGCGCGATGTTGAGCCCAACAACTGCTGCACTTCGACCAGTGCCACTGGATCGACGCCACGACCCTTCGGCGTCTCTCGCTTTCGCTGTTTTGGTACCGCAAGCACTGCAATAGGAATGACGGGATAGTTCATGTCGGTCGCTTAAGTTTTCGGTACAACTAAATTCGTTCTCAAGTGACCCGCCGACCTATCCCGCGTAGCGAAACGCTGGGATTCGCCGGTTTAGATCACCCGTTCTTCGCGCAATTCCGCGATGATTTCGGCGCTAAAGCCCAGTTGCGTCAACACTTCGTCGGTGTGCTCGCCCAGCAGCGGCGAGCGCGTGACTTCCGTCGAGCTATCCGACATCTTGATCGGGTTACCCACGGTCAGATATTTGCCGCGCGTGGGATGATCAACTTCAACAATGGTGCCGGTTTCGCGCAGCGCAGGCTCTTCTGAAATTTCTTTCATGGAAAGAATCGGGCCGCACGGAATGTCGTATTTGTTGAGGATGTCCATCGCCTCAAACTTGGTCTTGGTCATCGTCCATTGTTCGATGCGCGCGAAGATCGGTTTCAGATGCAGCAGGCGAGCGGCAGGCGTGGCGTACGCCTCATCCGTGATCCATTCGTCCTCACCAATGACCTTGCACACGGCAGGCCAAACAGCGCCCTGCGTGATGAAATAGATGTAGGCATTGGGATCTGTTTCCCAGCCTTTGCATTTGAGAATCGAACCTGGCTGTCCGCCGCCCGATGCATTACCGGCACGCGGTACTGCCTTACCAAACTTGCCATCCGGATACTGGGGATATTCGTGCATCGTGTGGGTGCGATCAAGGCGTTGCTGATCGCGCAGCTTCACGCGACACAGATTCAACACGGCGTCCTGCATCGGCGCCAGAACTTTTTGCCCGCGACCGGTCGTGTTGCGTTGATACAGCGCCGCTACGATGCCAAGCGCAAGATGCAGACCCGTGCCGCTGTCGCCAATCTGTGCGCCGGTCACGAGAGGAGGGCCGTCATCAAATCCGGTGGTTGACGCGGCTCCGCCCGCGCATT
>JANXNO010000583.1 GCA_025354075.1 Burkholderiales bacterium
CGTTTTGGTGGGCATGATGAAAGTCGCTTTAGACGATTTCGGACGATGACTTTTATCTATCTAAACGGGCGTCATACTTGCCGAAGGCGGGTATCCAGAAAGTCTCGGGTTGCCACGCCGCTCGTTGCCTCGACAGGCGCCACGTTTCTGGATTCCCGGCTGCGCCGAAAATGACGCCATAGCTTGAGTCTCGTGGATTGACGCGCCGCTCACGATGGTTGCGTGGTGGCGATCACTTCCCCTGCAATCCGCGCGCTTTTGCCGCGGAACAGGGCGATGACGTCGCCATCTTGATTGGTCAACTTGATGTCGTACACGCCCTGTCGCCCACGCTGGGCCTGCTCGACGCCGACGGCAACCAGCGTGTCGCCGAGCTTCGCTGGTGCTAGGATTTCTATCGAAAAGCCACTGGCGACGGCGTTCAGGTTGTAGCTGTTGCAGGCGTAGGCAAACGCCGTGTCGCAGAGCAGTGCCATGTAGCCGCCGTGGCAAATGTCGTGGCCGTTGACCATGTCCTGCCGCACGACCATGGACACGGTCGCGCTGCCGAGATTGACGGCGACGATCTGGATGCCCAGCGCGCGCGCCGCGTGATCGCGTGCCTGCATGGCGTCGGCTACTTGTTGCGGCGTCGGTTGATTCATGTGCGCCGCGTTAACCGGCGAAACTGCCATCACTCCAGACCTTTCGCTGCAACAACAGCGATTGCCGGTAACGCTCATCACCGGTGTGCCCCTGCATGTTCACGAGGATCGCGTTGATCAGCGTGAGGCCGATGCGATCTGCCGCGGCAAGCGGGCCTTCAGGATGGCCGACGCCGAGCTTCATTGCGGTGTCTACGCCGCTCGCGTCGGACACGCCCTGCAACACCGCATCGGCAGCCTCATTAGCGAGCATCGCCAGCGTGCGCGCGACGATCATGCCGGGCACGTCGCTGATGATGGAGACCTCCATGCCTAGCGCGCGGAACAGACCGACCGCGTCAGCCAGAGCAGTGGTCGTGGTCTCTTCTCCGCGTGCGAGTGCAACGCGCTTGGTGGTTGCGAAATCGCGCGCAAGATCGACGGTGACTACGTTGGCGAGCTCCTCTTCATAAGCCAGCTGCGTCGCGGTGCGCCCGTCGGTTAAGCACACGGTTGCGTTGCCAACGCGGAACATGCCAGCGCCGAGCGGATCGTCTTCTTTGCGCGCCTGTACCTTGATGCCAGCCGCCTTGATGCGATCAACCAGTGGGTCAAGCGCATCCGATTCCAGCAGGTATTGCACCATCGTGGGCACAGGGCCGAGCATGGACGCGGGCGGTGCCGACGACTCGGAGGGATAGACGTAAAAGCCGCGCCCCGATTTGCGACCGAGCAGGCCACCTGCAACCATTTCCTCCTGCGTCAAACTCGGGCGATAGCGGCTGTCCTGGTAGTACGCGTTCCACACACTTTTGGTGACCATCAAATTGACGTCGAGACCAATCAGATCAAGCAGCTCAAAGGTGCCGAGCTTGAAGCCACCAGCTTCACGCAGCACCAGGTCAATCGTTGGCACATCGGCACCGCCGCATTCGAGGACGCGCAACGCTTCGCCGTAATAGGGCCGTGCGACGCGGTTGACAATAAAACCGGGCGAGCTTTTGCAACGGACGGGCGTTTTTTTCCATTCACGCGCGCAGGCTTCGACACGTTCGGCGACTGCCACCGAGGTGCGTTGCCCGGTCACCACTTCAACCAGTTGCATCACCGGTGCCGGGTTGAAAAAGTGCATGCCCACCACGTTCTCCGGCCGCGCTAAACCGTTTGCGATTGCAGTGATTGAGATGGAGGATGTATTGGTTGCCAGCACCACGGTGGACGCGCAAATCGTTTCGAGCGACTTGAATAACGCTTGCTTCGCATGGATGTCCTCGATGATCGCTTCAACGATCAAATCGCAATCGTGAAAGTCTGCGAGGTCGGTGGCGCTGGTCATGCGCGCTGACGTGCTGCTTGCGTCGTCGGCCGACAGCTTGCCTTTTTCGGTAAGCTTTGCGAGCGTGTCGCCGGTGCGCACGAGGGCGGCACTGGCTGCGCCTTCGCGTGCGTCGTAGAGCTTGACGCGACAGCCGGCAAGCGCAGCAACCTGCGCGATGCCTGCGCCCATGGTGCCTGCGCCGATAACACCAACGATGTTGAAAGAAGCCGCGCCAATAGTGTTGAAGGAGAGTGTCATAGTGGGGAGCCGCCTTCGAGTCGTGAGTGATTTTTTCTGATGCTA
This sequence comes from Burkholderiales bacterium, assembly GCA_025354075.1. Classification (GTDB taxonomy): domain Bacteria; phylum Pseudomonadota; class Gammaproteobacteria; order Burkholderiales; family Casimicrobiaceae; genus Casimicrobium. The sequence continues at coordinate 2,245 of JANXNO010000583.1, forward strand.
ACAGCCTGTTG
>JANXNO010000154.1 GCA_025354075.1 Burkholderiales bacterium
CTCGCATGCCCTGTCCATATCGGACCAGCAACACGCCATCGCGCAGCGCATCGGTCGCAGCGTCGCCCGTAACATTGAATGGGCACACCGCATTTGCGGACGTGATAGCGGAGAGACCGCAGGCGACGGCCAGAAGCCGCCAGTGTTTAACCATCATTGCAAGTTGCTCCTAAACCTGGCTCGCGCCGAAATTTTTGATCACACCGTTTAGCAGCACATCTGCCTTGGGTCGTCGCTACCGGACGTTTAACGGGCTTTTGTAGTCACGCCTGTTTGATAAATTACCCAGTTTTGTCAAATGTTCACAATTCGGAAGTTTATGCTGTTGGCATGGTTTTGCAAAGCGAACGCCCAGCTCGTGGCATAAAACTGTCGTTTTGCGCGGAACGTCGGCTCACCCCGAAGGCAAATGCTGCTGGCAGTGAATCTGTCGCGCAGTCAAGCAGGTAATGTGCCCGTTACGTTGGCGAGAATTTCACCGCGTTGCACACGGACGCGAATCGCCGCGCCGTCAGAAACGTGTTCCGCATCCGTTACAGGCATGCCCGCGTCATCAAACACCAACGCGTAACCCCGATCCAATACGTTTTGCGGATTGAGCAGTTGCAAGGCTTGGGCGGCCGCTCGTACGCGCGTGCTTTGTCTGCCCAACAACTCGGCAAATGCGGCGTCAAGTCGCGGTTGAAGTGAGGCGACGCGCGCTGCGACCGCTCGTGGGGGTTGCATCGCGCGCGTCAGTCTTTGCTGCACGCTAGTGACTCGCGTACGCTGCACCGGAGGCAAAGTCAGCAAGGCACGCTGCAGGCGAGCCTGCTTGCGAAACAACGCTTCGCGCCACGGGGCAAGCAGGGCACGACTGCCGATGAGTCGTGCCGAGGCGCGATCCAGTCGCTCTCCGAGCTGATCGAGGCGCCGTTGCATTGTCGCTCCCATCGCCCGACTTACGTTGCTCAAATAGGCAAGCAAGTCTGTACGTGAAGGTGTGATGAGCGCCGCAGCCGCGGTCGGCGTAGGCGCGCGCGCGTCAGCCGCAAAGTCACACAGCGTGAAGTCAGTCTCATGGCCCACTGCGCTGACGATGGGGATGATGGACGCCGCCACCGCTCGGGTCAGCGCCTCGTCGTTGAAGGCCCACAAGTCTTCCATGCTGCCGCCGCCACGACCCAAGATGAGTACATCACATTCACCGCGCGTGTTCGCAGCGTCCAGCGCAGCCAGCAGCTCGCGCGGAGCGGCAACGCCCTGAACGCTTGCGGGATACAAAATTACTTCGGCGCGTGGCCAGCGATCGCGCAAAACGCGCAACATATCGGCTAGTGCTGCGGCTTGGGTCGAAGTAATCAGACCGATGCGTGTGGGTAATGCGGGCAGGGCACGCTTCAGCGATTCGGCAAAAACGCCCTCAGATTCAAGTTTCGCCTTCAGGCGTAAAAACGCTTCATACAAGCGACCGACACCCGCCAGTCGCGCCTGTTCCACCGCGAATTGCAGGCTTCCGCGCGGCTCATAAATGGCGGGGCGCACTCGCAATTCGACCTGGGCACCGTCCTTCAGCTCAAAACCCACCAGCGCAGCGCGGTTGCGATAGAGCACGCAGGCGATCTGCGCGGCGTCATCCTTTAAATCAAAATAACAGTGGCCTGACGCGGCCCTTTTGAAGCCCGAAATTTCGCCATTGACCCAGCACAGGGGCAACGCCTGTTCGAGCGCCGTTTTCGCCCGACTGATCAACGTGCTGACCGAAACAGCGTCGCTGGCGCGTAAATTTTCTGGAGGTGCTGTCCAAGACATGAGGTGTTAAGAAGTCGCGGGAAAAGTCAGAGCGTCAGGCCATCGTCATGGGCTGCAAACCGTGATTGTGTGGTGCAAGTGGTTGATCGAGTTTACTTTTTTAGCGGCCAGCGAGCGAGCAGAAAAGCAGATCACGATTACATGCGGGTTTGCGGCGAACTGGTGGACTTATCAGGTGAGTTATCCACAATCGTTGTGGGCAACTTTTTCAATTCCCGAACGCCCGTGCCTCGGGGCGTTGCGCCACCGGATGCATTCCAAATCGCCGCTGGACGGGGCTTACAGCGAAGCAAAACGCACCGTTACAATGCTGCTATCGCACAATGACAGTTTGTCCAATCTCGAATGAGTTCACTGACCCAGGTCAGCCCGGCCGGAAACGGCGGCAAAGACGGCCCTAAAGCAACACCCGCCTCGAACTTCATTCGACAGATCATCGATGCCGACAATGCGAGCGGCAAGCACGCCGGCAAGGTCGTCACGCGCTTTCCACCTGAGCCGAACGGTTATCTGCACATTGGCCACGCCAAATCAATCTGTCTGAACTTTGGTTTGGCGAACGATTACGGCGGTGTGTGTCATTTGCGTTTTGACGACACCAATCCGGTCAAGGAAGACGTCGAATACGAAGAGTCGATCAAGGAAATGGTTGAGTGGCTGGGTTTTTCGTTCGAGAAAAATCTGTATTACGCGAGCGATTATTTCGACAAGCTGTACGAATTTGCACAGTACTTCATTGAGCGCGGTCTGGCCTATGTTGATAGCCAGTCAGCGGACGAAATCCGCGCTAACCGCGGCACACTGACCGAGCCCGGCACGAACTCGCCGTTCCGCGACCGCAGCGCGGAAGAAAACCTGTGTCTGTTCGACGAAATGAAGCGGGGCCTGCATGCCGACGGCTCGCAGATTTTGCGCTTGAAGCTTGATATGGCCTCGCCCAATATCAACCTGCGCGACCCGGCGATTTATCGCATTCGCCACACCGAACATCATCGTACCGGCAACACGTGGTGCGTGTATCCGATGTACGACTACACCCACTCGATCAGCGACGCGATTGAACGCATTACGCACTCGTTGTGTACGCTCGAATTCGAGGCGCATCGTCCGCTGTACGACTGGGTGTTGGCGCAACTGGTTGATGCCGGGAAACTGCCGAGCCCGAGCCCGCAGCAGATCGAGTTTTCGCGGCTGAATTTGAGCTACACCGTGATGAGCAAGCGTAAGCTGCTTGAGCTGGTAGAAACGGGGCTCGTCAACGGTTGGGACGACCCGCGCATGATGACGCTGGCGGGGTTGCGGCGACGCGGTTTTACGCCAGGGTCGATTCGTCTGTTTGCCGAGCGCGTTGGCGTGTCAAAGGCGCACCAGTGGATCGACATGGCCGACCTGGAGCGTGCGCTGCGCGACGATCTGGACGCTTCGGCGAAGCGCGCGATGGCGGTGCTGGATCCGGTGCGCGTGGTGATCGAAAACTATCCCGACGGTGAGTTCGAGGAGTGCTCCGCGAAGGTCAATCCGCATGATGACGCAGCGGGTGTGCGTAGCTTCAAATTTGCGCGTGAAGTGTTCATTGAACGCGAAGATTTCATGGAGAACCCGGTCAAAGGATTCTTCCGCCTCGTGCCCGGCGGCGAGGTGCGTTTGCGCCACGGCTTCATCATCAAATGCGAACGTATCGAGAAGGACGCGGCGGGCAATGCGACGACGATTTTTGCGAGCTACGATCCAGCAACCAAGAGCGGCAGCGGCGGACGCAACGTCAAAGGCGCGATTCACTGGGTGGCCAAAATCGATGGAATTCAGGCCGAAGTGCGCCTGTACGACCGACTGTTCAACGTCGAAAATCCGGATTCAGGCGAGGGCGATTACAAGACTTACCTCAACCCGCATTCGCTAAAAACCGTTACAGCGTGGCTTGAGCCTTCGCTTGCGAACGCCAAGGCTGACGTAAGCTATCAGTTCGAGCGCAACGGCTATTTCACAGCGGATCGCGTCGACTCAAAACCCGGCGCGCTGGTGTTCAATCGCGCTGTGACGTTGAAGGATGGCTGGAAGCCTTGATAGCGCGCGCTTAGGCGACCGCCCATTGCCAAAGCGCTTCGCAAATAGTCTAACAACTTTTCGAGGAAAAGCCCATTCAATACGGGCCTAGCGGCTAGAAAGTACAATTCTCGACTTGTGGCAATTATTGGCGCTATGCCCTACACGGATGCCCATTTTGAAGAATAGTTGATAGCTATTTAGATGCGACGGAGTCCACTGGGTGCCGTGTACAACGACATTAATGCTGTGAGACGGAACGGTACGGGCGCCAAAGGCTGCGTTCCGCAATAATCAGTGCTATGGCAACCAAAAAAATACTCCGTAAGCTCGACGCTGCAATCAACGCTAGTGTTGCTGCGCTGCTGTTCACCGTAGGCCTGCTGCCGGCTGCGCATGCGCTGGACGTGGGCGCGTCGATGCCAGACGTGACGTTGTCAACACAGAGTGGCGCAGTTGAACTGGCCAAACTCAAAGGCAAGCTCGTGTATGTGGATTTTTGGGCGTCGTGGTGCGGTCCGTGCAAGCAGTCGTTTCCGTGGATGAACGAGATGCATGCGAAATACGCCGCGCGCGGACTGGAAATCGTTGCGATAAACGTGGACGCCAAGGCGGCAGACGCCGAGCGTTTTTTGGTAGCAACGCCTGCGAAATTTACGATTGCGTTTGACGCAAAGGGGCAAACGCCGAAGCAGTTCGACGTCAAGGCAATGCCCACCTCCTATCTCGTCAACAGCGATGGCAAGGTGGTGCTTGTTCACGCTGGATTTCGCGATGCGGATCGTGCGATGCTCGAAGCCGCCATCACTGCTGCCCTGCCTCAAGGAAAGAAATAACATGAAACTGCGACCACGGTTAGTCCCGCTCGCGTTGCTCGCGGGCATGACCCTGGGTGGCTGCGCAACGCAGCCGCCGCAGGCTTGGGAAAAGGGCAATCTCGCCCGCAAAGAAATGACCATGGAAAGCGATCCGCTGGATCAGGCATTCACTCAGCATGTGTATTTCAGCAAAGAAAGCGCCTCGGGCGGCTACGGTGTCGGCGGAGGTGGCTGTGGCTGCAACTGATCGCAAAGACGACGCGACGCCCCGCGCCTGGACGCCCGGCTCGTTCACGCTGGCAGCCCTCGCGCTGCCCGGCGTGATGGCCGCGCCCGCCGTGGCCGAGGGCGTTCCGGAGACGGCGTTTGTGGCGGCCAAAGTGCAGGCCTACAACGACTGGCAACCGGGGCTTGATCGCATCAAGGTGATTGCGCCGTCGATGTACGTTCTGGCCCCATTCGCCGGCACCTGGTCGATTGAATCGACGCTGGTGCATGACTCGATTTCGGGTGCGTCACCGCGCTGGCACACCAGCATTTCCGGCGCTTCGCGCATGAAAGATGAGCGCACCGCCGTGGACGTTAAAGTGATGCGTTATTTCGACCGTTGGTCGGTGGGCCTGCGCGGCAGCAACTCAACCGAAAACGATTATCGATCCAACGCCGTGGCGCTCGAGGCGCGGGTGTCGAGTGCAGACAACAACACGACCTGGGTGGCGGGCGCGGGCGTGACGCGTGACACCATCAACCCGGTCAACGAGCTGGTGGTGAACGAGAAAAAGAGCGTCACTGATTTGATGCTCGGCGTTACCCAGACGTGGACTAAAAATGATCTGCTGCAAGCCAATCTGAGCTACGTCCGTGGGCGCGGCTATTTCAATGATCCTTACAAGCTCGCGGATATTCGCCCGCGTTCGCGCGATCAGACGGTGGCGCTGCTGCGATGGAATCATTTCATCGAGGGCGATAACGCGATGCTCGCGGGCAGTACCGTTCGCAGCAGCTATCGCTATTACTCCGACACGTTTGGCGTGCGCGCACACACGGCGCAACTGGAATGGGTCAAACCGATCAGTGACCGCTTTTCGGTGATCCCTTCAGCACGTTATTACACACAGGGTGCGGCCAGTTTTTACTTTGATCCGGTGTATGACCCGGTGATTGGCGAGCCGTTTCCGGTGGGCAATCCGAGGTACTTTTCTCCCGACACCCGGCTCTCGGCCTATGGCGCGATCACGCTGGGCGCAAAGGTGGAGTGGCGCATTGATCAGCGCTGGACCACTGACGTCAAGTACGAGCGCTACGAGCAGCGCAGCGGTTGGCGGCTCGGAGGCAACGGATCCCCCGGTCTCGCCAGGTTCAGCGCGCAGTTTTTGCAACTGGGCATCAGCCGGCGCTTTTAGGACATCAGCCGATGCTTAAGGGCGGGCACAAAAAAGCCTCCCCGCGATAATCGGGAGGAGGCTTGACCGGTGGATGATTTACTGGGTCAATCCAACTTTGCCAGACTGCCACAGCAAGAAGGCATAAATGTCCGCCAGCTTGCTATACCCCTGTTGCGCGGTGCTTCCGACGCCATGCCCAGCTTGACCGTCCAGCCGCATCAATATCGGCTTGCCGCTTGTCGTTGCGGCCTGAAAGCGCGCCGCGGCTTTAGCGCTGTGCCATACATCAACGCGCGGATCGTTCAGGCCGTGGATGAACATGATGGCCGGATAGGCAGTGCCATCCTTGATCTGGTGATAGGTGCTCATGTCGAGCAGCGCCGAGAATTCGGCTGCGTTTTTCGCTGAGCCAAATTCTGAGATATTGGTGATGCCGTTGGCGGATTCTTCGGCGCGGATGGCGTCCAGCACGCCGACGTCCATGATCGCTGCCGCGAACAATTCCGGGGCGGTGGTGACCGCGCGTCCGACAAAGATTCCGCCTGCGCTGGTGCCCCAGATGCCAAGCGTTTTGCTCGATGTGTACCGCTCGCCGATCAGGTATTGCGCTGCGGCCACGCCGTCTTTCCAGGTGTTCGATTTGGTCGCCTTGAAGCCGGCTTTGTACCAGGCATCGCCGTAGGCACCGCTGCCACGCACGTTGACGTACGCAAGCACGCCACCGCGCTCAAGCCACGCAATAGTGCGCGGGTCGAAACGCGCTTCGAACGTAAAGCCGTATGCGCCGTAACCGATCAACAAAGCGGGGTTAGTGCCATCGAGCGCAAGGCCCTTTTTGCGCAGGATGGCGAGCGGTACTTTCGCGCCGTCATGGCTGGTCACCAGCACCTCGGACACTTCGAGCTCGGGCGCGCCTTCGGGTAAGACATTGGTCATCAAACCCGTGTCCTCTGCTTTTCCGTCGGGCCCGGTGGCCAGCAGGCGTTGCGGCGCAGTCCAGGTGCTCGTGCTGATCCAGGGATAGGCGTAGGCATGTGCTGGATCGGACGTCATAAACGTGGAGCCCGCCACGTTCGGTGCAAGGTTCGTCACAGTACCTGCTGCGTGGCGACGCATGCGCAGCGTGAAGTCTTGACGCACTTGCGTGTAGATCGCGTCCTTGCCCAGCGCGAAGCCTTCCAGCACGCCTACTTCAGGCTCGGCGACGGTCACCGTTGCGTTGGCGACAACCGGTGATTTTTGCGCGAGTGAGAGTGCCAGCACGCGGCCGCGCGGCGCGCCAATGTAGGTGCCCAGATAGAGCGTGTCGCCGCGCAACTGCACTGACGTGATCTTGTCGGCATAGCCGGAAATTTGTTGCCAGTGAACGTGTTTTTGTTGCAGTTCCGCAAGTGGCGCAACGTACAGCCGCCCTTCGGGTAACGTGGTGTCGGTGGTACGCGCAATCATGTAGCGGCTGTCAGGCGCGAACATTACTTCGGCCACATCCAGACGATCCATTTTCAAGTCTTTGTTGACCAGCGGGCCGAATAGTGCGCGCGGTTTCGCGTTGGCTGCGCGGGCGTTGATGATGAAAACTGTGGTGTCGAGAAATGTTTCGGTGTCCGGCGTTCCGGGGGAGAGTTTGCGTATCTGATTAAAGGTCAGCGAGCGGTTATCGGGTGCCCAGTGAACGAGCCCGCTTTGCACACGCGGAATCGGTTTGCCGATGGCCTTACCGCTGGCAATATCCATGAGCATCAGCGACGCGTCTTCAGAGCCGCCTGCGGAGATTCCGTACGCCAACGTTTTGCCATCTCACGACGGCACAAAGTAGTTGATCGCATGCGGCACTCCGGTGGCTTTCGTCATCAATTCGGGATCTACCAACACGCGCTCGGCGCCCTTCATGCCAACACGCATCACGAGCTTCAACTGACTTTCGCCGACCTTGCGTTTCAAGTAGTAAATTCGCTCGCCCGGCATACGCGTGACTTCGCGCACCGAGTCACCGGCTGCCTTGGCCAGAGCCTCAACGCGCCGAGTCATCGCTTCACGTCCGTCAATTAAGCCTAACTGCTCGGCCGCATAATCACCCTGCGCTTTCAGCCATGCCTGCGTCGCGGTGCTCTTGACGTTTTCGAGGTTGCGATACGGGTCAGCGACGTTCACGCCGTGCAGCATTTCGCTGACCGGCTGGCTCGGCGCGGCAGGCGGGATCGCTGCCGCGAATGCTGCGGAAATTCCGCAAACGATCAGCGTGACAGCGTTTAGATGAAACCGACGAGTAGCATGTTGCATGTACGAATTTCCACAAGCGCCAAGCGCAAATATCAGCCGTCGATTCTACGGCTCTGCGTCGATTCGTAGCGCCGCTCGTGGCTCTGCGCTACGTGCGCCCTAACCTCACAAAAAACCTTACCGAGAATTGCCATGAATTACGTCATCCCACCCGCCGCCGTTGTCTCGCTTCCCATCAACGGCAGTGACCAACGTTTTCCCGTTCGCCGCGTGTATTGCGTGGGCCGCAATTACGTCGAGCACGCCAAAGAAATGGGCTTCACCGGTCGCGAAGCGCCGTTCTTTTTCCTGAAACCTGCCGACGCAGTAATGGTGTGTGCCAAGGGCGACACGGTGGACATCGCCTACCCAAGTCTTACCAAAAACTATCACCATGAAGTTGAGCTGGTCGTTGCCATCGGTACTGGCGGAAAAAATATCGCGGGTGCGGACGCCGCAAAGCACATTTTCGGCTACGCCATTGGCCTCGACATGACGCGCCGCGATCTGCAAGGAGAATCGAAAAAGACCGGTCGTCCGTGGGAAATCGGCAAGGCGGTGGATCAATCCGCACCCACCGGTCCAATCACGCCGATCACGCAATCCGGCGAGATCAACAGCGGCACTATTGCGCTCACCGTCAATGGCAAAACCACGCAATCCAGCGACGTCGACAAACTGATCTGGAGCATCAACGAGATCATTGAGCACCTCTCCGCCGCATGGGAGTTGCAACCTGGCGACCTGATCATGACCGGCACGCCCGAAGGCGTCGCAGCGGTGCTGCCAGGGGATGTGATGGTGGCGTCCTGCGCGGGTGTTGAATCGATTATGGTGCGGGTGGTTTAGCGACCAGGAACGAATGAATCGCGTTGTCGGCTGCGTTTGGAGCGTTCAAGTGGTTGACGTGCCCCATAGGCCGGTGGACATCCTAAGCAGTGCGACGTGTCGTGAAAGCGGATCCGGTGGTAGCGGCAATTTCAAGCACGTCGCGTTGGATATGGACTATTCCTTAAGTTGCTCATAAACTAAATCAGGTTTAGGGCGACGGCAAGCTATCGTTCGCGACCAGTCGCTGCTCCCATATTGCGCTTGGTGGCGGGCTTAGAACTTATAGTGAGCGCGGGGGAACGCTGGGTCATGTCGTCTAAATTTTCATTCGCAAGTAACGCTCTTGCGAGCACACTGCTGGCCGCCGTCATTGGCCTTGGTCCATCTGTTTCATCCGCAGTGGAGAATGATCCAGACTTACCGAGCTTTGTAAGGCCCGTCAATCGCGCCATCGTCAAAGAAGAATTTATGGCGCGACGTGCTGAGGCGGCAGCCCTCAAGCGTGGTCTTCACGGCGACAAGGCGGTCGACCCGCGGGATCGGCAGCAGGCCATCCGGCAGATGGAGCAACAGCAACGCCAGATAGCGACATTTCCCACTTCGGCAGCTCAGGTGGCGGCGAGTACGGTGTGGACCGAAATAGGGCCGAATCCGATTCCCAATGCTCAAGTGGTGGTCGGTCCATCCACAGCGGCAAGCGGGCGTACGATCGCTATTGCCGTGCACCCGACCAACCCCAATCTGGTGTACGTCGGGACGGCGCAGGGCGGCCTGTATCGCTCGACTGACGGCGGTGCGGTCTGGACTGCGATGATGGACAACGCACTGTCGCTTGCAGTCGAGACTATCGCCATTGTGCCGACGCAGCCCGATACGATCTTTGTTGGTACGGGCGAGTCAGGTTTCGCAGGGGACAGTTTTTTTGGCGTCGGCATTTATCGCATCGACAACGCCAGCTCCGCTAGCCCCATCCTCAGCGGGCCAATCGGTACTGCCGAGTTCACCGGGCGGTCAATTAGCAAGATCGTCGTTCATCCCACCGATGGCAACACGATTTTTGTTACGTCCGCTGTCGGTATTGGGGGTACCGGTCAGGCAAGCAATAACGTGCTGAGTCCTAATGGCGTGTTTCGGTCCACCAACGCACTGAGCGCGGCTCCGACATTCACCAAGCTGACCGTCGCGGGATTGCTCTCGCAAGATCGTCCGTTTTCCGACATGGTGCTGGATCCGGGCAATCCAAACCTGCTTCTGGTGGCATCAGTCGATCGATTGGGTGAGAGCACGGGTGGAGTTTATCGGTCGATCAACGCGCTTGCTGCTGCACCGACCTTTGTTCGCACATTCATTGCGGGCACAAATACCAACACATCGCGAACCGAGCTGGCCCTGCATCGCAGCGCCGGTGGCGTGGTGACGGTGTATGCCGCATCGGGCTTTAATGGCGGAACTGTGCAACGGTCGGTAGACGGTGGAGCTACCTGGACACAGACTATCGACAACGATTTCTGCACGCCGCAGTGCTTTTACGATATTGCGATAGCGGTTGACCCCACCAACGCCGCCAACGTCTATCTTGGCGGCTCGCCGACACTCGTCTTCGGCCGTTCGACCGACAGCGGCGCTACCTTCACCGCGAACGCAGCAACCGCAAGTGGGTTGCACGGCGATTCACACGTCATCGCTGTGGCCCCGTCATTGCCAACAACGATTTACTTCGGGTCGGACGGCGGCATTTACAAATCAACCAATAGCGGTACGACCTGGACTTCGCTGAATAACACCACCTTTAAGGCGACGCAGTTCATGAGCGTTGCGGTGCACCCGGTTGATATGAACTTCACCATCGGGGGCACACAGGATAACGGCACCAATTTTTACCTACCAGACGCCACGTGGTTGCGCGTTGACGGCGGCGATGGGGGCTACGCGCTGATAGACCAAAGCTCCACCAATTCGACCATGGTCAACATGTATCACACCTACTACAACGCAGCCACGTTGCAAGGTTATTCCTATGCGCCGTCAGTGGCCGCCGCGACCGCAGGCTCTTGGTCGTTCCGTGGTTGCAACGGCTCCGCGGGCAATGGCATTCCGTGCAATGGCGCGGTGCTCTTCTACGCGCCACTGGAGCAGGGGCCTGGCAGCCCAAATACCCTGTATTTTGGTGCCAATATTTTGTATCGCTCTACTGACACCGGTCTTAACCACACGGCAGTGAGTCAGGATTTTCTGACCAACCCGATCAGCGCCATTGGCATTTCGCCGCAAAACGACAACGTGCGGATCGTCGGCACGAAAAACGGCGGTCTGTTCGGCACCACCACGGGCGCGACCACACTGACCAATCTGGACCCGGCCAATGTGGTGCCCGACAACTTCATTGCCCGGGCGGTCATCGATCCCAACAACGCCGACACGGCGTACGTCACGCTGTCGGCGTTTGGTGTGGCCAACGTGTGGCGCACGACCAACCTGAGTAGTGCCAATCCTGCCTGGAATGCCGTCGTTGGCTCGGGTGCCAATGTGTTGCCGCAAATTCCGGTCAGTGCTTTTCTGGTGGATCCCGCCAATTCCTCAATACTTTACGCGGGTACTGACATCGGGGTCTACGCGTCAGCGGACGGTGGTGCCAGCTGGAACCCGTTCGGTACCGGCCTGCCGCGCGTCGCGGTGTTCGACATGGCAAAGACCTCGGTCGGCCTGATCCGCATCGCGACGCACGGCCGCGGCATGTGGCAGATTCCCGGGATTGGCGCGGTGCCGACGCCGATCATATTGGTGGGCTCAAGCACACTCGTCAGCGAGAGCTTTTTGCCAGCCAATGGCGTCATCGATCCGGGTGAAACCGTGACGGTGTCGCTTGGTGTGGTCAATATGGGTAACGGCGACACGGTCAACGACATCGGCACCCTGCAGGCCACGGGTGGCGTCATAGGTCCGTCTGCAGCGCAAAATTATGGTGTCGTGGTCGCTGCGGGTGCGCCGGTGAGCCGCAACTTCACCTTTACTGCCTCGCCGGCATTGACCTGCGGTGCCAGCATCAACGCGACGGTCGCACACGCCGACGGGGCGACCAACGTCGGCACTGTGCAGTACAAGCTGGCAACCGGCTCGCCTGGAGTGACTACAACCACCAGCTACTCTGGCCCCCCGGTGGCCATTCCAGACAACAATTCGGCAGGCGTCAATATCGTATTGCCGGTGAGCGGTGTCGTCGGTTCGATCTCTGACCTGAACTTTCGGCTGGATTCGCTCGCCGGTTGTAACAACACGAGCGGCATTGCCAACGCGTCGGTAACCCACACCTTTGTCAGCGATCTGGTGTTTACACTGACGTCTCCCGCAGGCACAAAGATCACCGTGCTCGCCAATCGGGGCGATGCGGGTGTGAATTTCTGCACAATTCTGCTGGACGATGACGGTGGTTTTGCCTCGGCATCAAGCATCCCAACCGCCGGCGGGGCTGCAGGCAGCTTCGCTCCCGACAACCCCCTGTCCGCGTTTGACGGAGAGAACGCGAACGGCAACTGGACGCTCAATGTGGCGGACGTCGGTCCTGCAGACACCGGCACAGTCAACCGCTTCTCCCTCATCATTACCGGAAGCACTTGCGCGACGGGGCCATTGCCTGACCTGACCATCAGCAAGACGCACACCGGCAATTTCGCCCAAGGCCAAATTGGTGCCCGTTACGTCGTCACCGTGGCCAACAGCGGCGCCGGTACCAAACCGGCGGGCACCACCGTCTCGGTGACTGAGGCGCCACCGGCCGGGCTCGCCATCACCGCGATGAGCGGCACCGGCTGGGCCTGCACCACACTGCCCACCTGCACCCGCAATGATGTTTTGACGGCGGGCGCGAGCTATCCTGTGATCAACGTCACGGTTTCGGTGGCGGCGAACGCTGCAACGCCACTTTCCAATAGCGTCAGTGTCACCACAACGGCCACGGAGAGCAGCACTGCCAACAACCTCACGACCGACGCAACGATCATCGTCGCGGGCACGGCTGGCTCGCTTACGGTGACCAAAGCGGGTAACGGCAGCGGCACGGTGGCCAGTGAGGATGGAGGCATCAACTGCGGCGCGACCTGCATGCAGAGTTATGTCAACAGCTCGAACATCACGCTCACTGCAACTGCTGCCGGCGGTTCGGTGTTTACGGGGTGGCTCGGCGGCTGTACTGGAACGGCAGGCTGCGTCGCACCAATTAATGGTGCGTCGTCGGTCAAAGCGACCTTCGCGCTTTCGCCATTGAGCGCGCGCATCCTCGACATCGATGCCAACGTTCAATATCTTGCCGATAGCGATGGCGTGATCATTTTGCGCTATCTATTCGGCCTGTCTGGAAGCGCGCTGACCACGGGTGCGCTGGGCACTGGCTTTACCCGAAGCGGTGAGCCGCAAATGACCAACTACCTGATCAACATCCTGCCCTATCTCGATGTCGATGGCAACGGTCGAGTTGAGGCGTCGACCGATGGGCTGATGATCATGCGCAAGTTGCTGGGTATGAGCGGTACCGCGATCACGCAGGGCGCAATGGGAACTGGTGGGACAAGAATACCGGGCGATATCGATGCGTACATCCAGACGCTCAAGCCACCGTGATGTGCTGAAACGGCGGTTGTAGTCATACAGCTTATCGCTGAAAGACCCAGTTAAGCTGGGCGTACACAGAAAAAACGCAGATAGTCGACTATCTGCGTTTTTTAGCTTTTATCCCATGTGAAATGGGCGTCTTAGCCGAAAGCTGATATTCCGCGTAGGATGGTCGGCGGGACTAGAGCGCACGCAAAAATCCGATCGCGCTTTGCTCCTCGGTCGAGGTCCAGCCCTCGGACATCAGCCGGATGAGTGTGTCGCGCAGGCTTCGGTTGCTGCGAATGCTCTGCGCCACAGCGTGGTCGCGCCGGGCGATGGCCACGTAGGCCAACGCGACATCATCAGCGTCTGAGTTGTAGTCGTTGTCGAGGCTCTGAAACACCCGCTGAACAAACGCTGGATTGCTGCGCTGCTCGCTGCCGAGCGCACGTGCCATGCCATCCTCGTCCACACCGCTCCAGAAACCAGTGAAGCGGGCCACAAAGCTGCGCGTCACCGGGTCGCTGGTGCCAGCGGCCTCGACGTAGGCGTGGTCTGCCAGCAGCGTGCCCAGCACGCCGCCCACGACCACACCC
>JANXNO010000687.1 GCA_025354075.1 Burkholderiales bacterium
ACCCCGACGCAATCAAGAAAGTATTCATCGATCCGGGCCTTGGTCTGACCGATGCGCAATGCGACGACATCTCTGGCGCGATTGGCATCCCTGCCGCTTCTTTTGCCGAGGCACGCAAATGTTTGCAAGGCCTGTATCACTGCTTCATCGACAAAGATGCGGCACTTGCGGAAATTAATCCACTGGTTGTGACCGGCAACGGCAGCGTGATCGCGCTCGATGCCAAGTTCAACTTTGATGCCAATGCGCTGTATCGCCATCCCGACATTGTCGCGATGCGCGATCTCGATGAAGAAGATCCCGCCGAAATCGAAGCGAGCAAGTTCGACCTTGCCTACATCTCGCTGGACGGCAACATCGGCTGTCTGGTCAATGGCGCGGGCCTCGCGATGGCGACGATGGACACCATCAAGCTGTACGGCGGCGAACCGGCGAACTTCCTCGACGTGGGCGGTGGCGCGACGACCGAGAAGGTGACCGAAGCCTTCAAGATCATGCTGAAAAACCCGAATCTGAAAGCGATTCTGGTCAACATCTTTGGCGGCATCATGAAATGCGACACCATTGCTGAAGGCGTGGTTGCTGCGTCTAAAACCGTGGGTCTGAAAGTGCCGCTGGTGGTGCGCATGAAGGGCACCAACGAAGACTTGGGCAAGGAAATCCTCGCCAAATCCGGCCTGCCGATCATAGTCGCCAACAACATGGGTGAAGCGGCCGAGAAGGTTGTGGCAGCTGCTAAAGGCGTCAAATCCAGTGCTGCGCCGGCAGCCGCTGCAGCGAGTGCCGCTGCAACTAAAGTAGCGGCTGCGGCTCCTGCTGCGGTTGCAGCTGGCAAACCGCTCGAACCGTCCGCGCCCGCATCGGGCTGGATGAAGTGGCTGGCCGTGATCGTGTGCGCGATTCTCGCCGCGCTGTTGCTGCGTCAATGCAGCCAGCCGAAGGAGGCACCGGTTGCACCTGCTACCCCGGTAACTCCAGCTGCCCCGAACGCGGTTGAGCTACCTAAGCCCGCCGAAGCGGTGACTCCAGAAGCGCCAAAAGCTGATGCAGCCAAGCCAGCAGAGGCCCCAAAAGCCGAGACCCTGGCACCCGCCGCTGAGCCCGCGAAGACAGAGCCGCCCAAATCTGACGCTCCGAAAACGGACGCCCCCAAGGCTGAAGTCAAGAAGGCGGCAGCCTTTGCCCGCGTAGAAATCCTCGTGTAGAAACCCCGGAGAAAAGCCATGAGCATCCTCATCAATAAAGACACCCGAGTTATCACGCAGGGCATCACCGGCAAAACCGGCCAGTTCCACACCCACGGCTGCGCCGCGTACGCGAACGGCAAAAACTGCTTCGTCGCGGGCGTCAACCCGAAAAAAGCGGGCGAAAGCTTTGAAGGCATCGCGATCTACGGCTCGGTCAAAGAAGCCAAGGCGCAAACCGGCGCGACCGTCAGCGTAATTTACGTGCCACCATCGGGCGCGGCTGCCGCGATTGACGAAGCAGTGGAAGCCGAACTCGATTTGGTCGTCTGCATCACCGAAGGCATTCCGGTGCTAGACATGCTGAAGACGCGCTACAAGATGCAGGGCAAAAAGACGCTGCTGCTCGGGCCAAACTGCCCCGGCCTCATCACGCCGGATGAAATCAAAATCGGCATCATGCCCGGCCACATTCATCGCAAAGGCCGCATCGGTGTAGTCAGTCGCTCCGGTACGTTGACGTATGAAGCGGTTGGCCAACTGACCGAACTCGGCCTCGGCCAGTCTAGCGCCGTCGGCATTGGCGGCGACCCGATCAACGGCCTCAAGCACATCGACGTGATGCGCATGTTCAACGACGATCCGGAAACGGACGACGTCATCATGATCGGCGAAATCGGCGGTCCGGACGAAGCAGAAGCGGCCTATTGGGTCAAAGCCAACATGAAAAAACCGGTCGTCGGCTTCATCGCCGGCGTCACCGCGCCCCCCGGCAAACGCATGGGCCACGCCGGTGCGCTGATCAGCGGCGGCGCTGACACCGCAGACG
>JANXNO010000153.1 GCA_025354075.1 Burkholderiales bacterium
CAGCCATTTTCAATTGCGGGCGTGTCGAAAAAGAACGCGCTGGGTCGGCTGCATGGATTTGATGATGAAACGCAGGGCACGTTATTTTTCGACGTTGAGCGCATCATTGCAGCCAAGCGACCGCGAGCGTTTTTGCTGGAAAACGTCAAGAACCTCAAGTCGCACGACAAGGGTCGCACGTTTGAAGTCATCCACCGCACACTCACGAAAAAGCTCGGCTACGATGTGCATTTCAAGGTGATTGATGGCGGGCATTTCGTACCGCAGCATCGCGAACGCATCATCATCGTTGGCTTTCGGGAGCCGGTCGCGTTCAACTGGAACATGCTGGAATTGCCGCCGAAAGCGAGCCATACGCTCGCCGACATTCTCCATCGAACGGACGGTACGGAGCCGCATCTGCCTTGGGACGCAGACCGCTTTTTTGATCACGGAAAGAAAGTGGTCAACCCGAAGTACACGCTTACCGAAAACCTTTGGACGTACCTCCAGAATTACAAAGCCAAGCACGAGGCCGCAGGCAACGGTTTCGGGTTTGGATTGGTCACATCAAAGCAAACGTCGCGTACGCTATCGGCTCGGTACTACAAGGACGGATCAGAAATTCTGATCTCGCAAGGCGCACGCAAACGCCCGCGCCGCTTGACTCCACGGGAATGCGCACGACTCATGGGATTCGGCGATGACTTTCAAATTCCAGTTTCGGACACGCGGGCGTATCAACTGTTCGCCGATGCTGCAATGCCGCCGATGATCGAGGCAGTGGGTAGACTGATGGTTTCCGCTCTATTCCCAAAGCGCGATGCAATCGACAAAACTCCAGCAAGCATCAGCCGTTTTCCGCGTGAGGACATCATGAGCAGTGGCCGATGGACTCGTGACCAACTCAAACTCGCGTTTTTTCTCTATTGTCAGTTGCCGTTTGGAAAACTGGATCAGCGCACCAAGGAAGTCATCGAGTTGGCCTCCCAGATCGGGCGAACGCCGTCTGCGGTAGCCATGAAACTATCCAACTTCGCCAGCCTCGATCCGGCGATCACGAGCACGGGGCGAAAGGGGCTCGAAGGCGCGTCCGCTCTTGATCGGGAAATTTGGGGGGAGTTCAACGCGGATTGGGACAAGCTCGCGACCGAATGTGCGCTGCTTCGAGATTCTCTGCACGCTGGCATCGGCGCACATGAGGAAACCGTTGACGACGCGGTGGAAGTTGCTGCTGTCGACTATTCCGTCGCGGACAAAAAAGCAATCAGTCTCATACGAGTAAAACAGAATTTCTTTCGGCGCGCCGTCCTCAGCAGCTACGAGAGTCGCTGCTGCATGTCGGGGGTTTCCGATGCGCGACTGCTCGTCGCAAGTCATATCGTGCCGTGGAGCGCTGATGTTACGAACCGATTGAATCCAAGAAACGGGCTTTGCTTATCCGCCATTCACGACAAAGCTTTTGATCGCGGTCTGATTGCCTTGACTGACGACTTCCGTGTGATTGTCTCGGACAGCGTTCGACGCTCACCCGATGCCTTTGTCCAAGAGGTTCTGGTGAAACTGGAAGGACGCGAAATTACGCTGCCTTACCGATTCCGACCCACGCAAGATTTCGTCGTGCGCCACCGGAAAACTGTCTTTGAGCAAGCTCAAAAATAGTGAACGTAGTGGAGGCACCGGGGATAGAGTTGCACGAAGATACGTTCTACGAATTCTTTCAGCCCTATCGACATCCAAAGACCACCTACGATTGCTTTGGCGGCATCGGACTGGAGACGTTTGGCGCAGACCGGGAGCTTGCCTACTCACTGGATTCTGACTTTGTGTGGACCGTTACGGATGGCACCGACAATGGCCGTCTCTACATTTGTACGGGCTGCCACTATGTCAATCGCGTTGCCTATTTAGTATCGAAGCGGTCACATCACGGATTGCCAATTGGGTTTCGATGTGATGGTCGCCCTGCATCGCTTACGCCGCTTGGGCTGCGACGTCAGGTTCGTCAGCTTACTCGATACATGGCGACATACTCGCCGTTGACGGCGGCGAACTAGCTCGTTACAAGACCAATCGGCGACAAGATCAAGCTCATGACGTCCGAGCCAAACGGCGGTTACTACGGGGAAAATGGTGTCACTGCATTTGTGCGCAAGTACGGCTATACGTCCAGCGCTGATCGCCTTGTCTTTACGGGCATGCACAAGCTGGGCAGTGAAAATCAAAAGACTCGCCTCACCTTGACGCTAAGCGGTCTCGACGTAGACACGAACAAAATTGAGGACGTCGGCGGAGCTGTTGCGCTGCTCGACGCAAAAGGGGCTGTTGCGGCGTCATGGAATATCGCAAACTGCTCGAACACTGGAGCGCAAGCATGCGTTCGCGGCGTATGTACCGTACACGCACCGCAATACGCCATCCGGTTACCGCTGCGACAGCCCGGTTTTGCCTGGGGAGGGCACAAACTTTCCGAAATTCCTCGCGGCGCTTTGCTCGCAGCACGTGGCCTACGACCCCGGCTGCAAAGTGGAAGGATTGTCCACGGGCAGGATCACACAGAAAGCGCGAAGCCAGTTTCGTATCTCGCTCAGGAGACTCAACGTTTTGTATGACCGGATTGAGCCGGTTGATTTGTAGCAGCGGTGATCGTCTCGCGCAACAATTCACGGGTTTCGCGCGTGGTCGTCGGGAACGCGGATGATTTGCCGGACGCTTCTGCCACATCACTTTTTACGGAGAACTCGCATGCACTGGAACAACTGCGACGCTGTTGAGCAAGACCCGCAAAGGATGAGCGGCGCGTGGCTGTTCGCGGGCACACGCGTGCCAGTGGCGGCGCTGTTTGAGAATCTTGAGGCGGTTGCCACCATTGACGAATTTGTCGACTGGTTTCCGGGCGTTACGCGGCGGCAGGCGCTCGCGGTGTTGCAGTACGCGGAGCTGAGCCTGCTCGCGGCGGCGTGATGCGGACCCTTTTTTGAGCAGGGCGTTCTTTCTCCATTGCAATTTGCGTTTGATTTTGTGGTGCTGTTTGCCAGCCTCGCGAACCAGAATGACGCGGACGAGGATTGTCCGTATGGACATCACCGCTGCTATGCCGCGTCACTGGCGCTCTAGCCATACGCGAACCAATTTTGGTACACTTCTTCAATGCCCCCGTCACTTCCCAAGTTCAGTGCAACCTTTTTTGTGGAAGCAGGAACCGGGACGGAGCCGGTTCGTGAATAGTTAAAGTCGCTTTCGCGCGAGGATCGTCGGACGATCGGGGTGGACATTCAGACGGTTCAGTTCTCGTGGCCAATCGGCAAACCGCTGGCTGATCACCTTGAGGGTGAGATTTGGGAAATCCGCACTCTCCTCGATAACCGGATTGCGCGGGTGCTGTTTGTGATCGAAGGCACCAGCGATGTCCTCGTTCACGGCTTCATCAAGAAGACGCAGAAGACTCCCGCCGCCGAGCTGGATGTGGCCTGACAAAGACTGAAACGAATGCGAGGACGATGATGAGCAAAGCGACGAAACGAAACCCCTATCTTGGATCAAGCGTGGATGCGTACTTCGCGGAAGACGGCCTGCTGGAGGAAATTGAAGCTGCGGCCATCAAGCGCGTGATCGCGATGGAGCTGCTCTCGGAGCTTGAGCGCAAACAGATGACCAAGGCCGAACTGGCCCGTCGGCTGGACACCAGCCGCTCACAGGTTGATCGCATCCTTGATCCGGACAACGAGTCCATCACACTGAACACGCTGGTCAAGGCGGCGGCGTTGCTCGGCCGTCGCTTGCACGTGTCGCTTGAACCTGCTGCGGCCTGAGTCGTTTACCGAAGCCGCCATATGCCCTTCACCAACATCAAAACCGAAGACGACGAAGATTCCCCGATCCCGCCTGCGGAGCGCGCGGCTGCTGCTTCGCTGGCGCTGGGGGTGATCCTGATGGCGGTCGGCGTGGGTACGTTGCTGTAGGTCTCGGCGCACCCAATTCATGCGGTTTAATGCGTCATAATTTATACATATTTACCAGTATTAGGGTAAAATGTGATTCATATGCCGCGCGCCGCACCCTCTCTATTGCCACGCCTCACCCGCCTGCTGGAAGCCTTGGGCGGCGATCTGAAGCTCGCCCGCCTGCGTCGGAAGTTTTCGGCTGAGACGGTGGCGCAGCGTGCCGGGATTTCGCGCAAGACGATGTATCGCGTTGA